>CAZMFS010000233.1:0-3889 GCA_964565585.1 uncultured bacterium | reverse complement strand
ACTGAGGGTTTTATATATAAACAGAAAAAGCCTGTTCACTGGTGTCCGAGCTGCCATACTGCATTGGCTTTTTCTGAAGTAGAATATAAGGAGCATAAGTCTCCTTCAATTTATGTAAAATTTGAAGATGTTGATGAAAAAGATACTTATTTTATTATATGGACAACTACTCCATGGACAATACCTGCAAACTATGCAATAGCTCTTCATCCTGATTTTAATTATTTAAAAGTTAAAGTAGATGGAGAAAACTGGATAGTTGCAGAAAAATTGTGGGAAGATATGGCAAAAAAAGTTGGAGTTGATGATTTTGAAATTATTGAAAAATATAAGGGAAAAGAGCTAGCTGGCAAAAAGTGTCAGCACCCATTAATTGAAGACCGGGAAAGCAAAGTTTTACTTGCAGATTATGTAACAGCTGAAGAGGGAACAGGATGTGTGCATACTGCTCCCGGACACGGTGAAGATGACTTTTATACAGGTATGAAACATGACCTTCCAATATTTGCTCCGGTAGATGACAGAGGAAGATATACTGAAGAATTTGCTGAACTTGAAGGCCAGAAGGTGCTGGATTCTAATAACGATATAGTAGATATGCTAAAAGAAGTGAATGCATTAATAAATGTTAACAGAGTTATTCACTCTTATCCACACTGTGATAGATGTAAAAATCCTGTCATTTTTAGGGCTACAGAACAGTGGTTTATAGATGTGGATAAAAATGATTTAAGAAAAAATACATTAGAATCAATAAAAGATGTAAGGTGGGTACCGCCAACAAGCGAGAACAGAATTACTTCAATGGTTTCCGAGAGGCCGGATTGGTGTATATCCAGACAGAGGTCTTGGGGTATACCGCTTCCTTTCTTTCACTGTAAAGATTGTGGAGAAGATATAATTGATAATGAAGAAATTTTCGATAAAGCTATTGAATTTGTTAAAGAAAATGGTACAGATGAATGGTTTGCCAAAGATGTAGATGAAATTCTTGGAGATTCAAATAAATGTCCAAAGTGCGGATCAAATAATTTAAAGAAAAGTACTGATATATTGGATGTATGGATTGATTCCGGTTCAAGTTTTAAAAGCGTGGTACAGGCCTGGAATGGTTTAAAAAATAAGGCAGACATGTATATGGAAGGATCCGATCAGCATAGAGGATGGTTTCAAAGCTCAATATTATTGAGTAATGCCGTAGATAAACAGGCACCATTTAACGAGGTAGTAACTCACGGATTTGTTGTAGATGCGGACGGAAAGAAAATGTCTAAATCTCTTGGAAATGTTACATCGCCCAACGAAATAATAGAAAAATACGGAGCTGATTCCCTAAGATTATGGGTAGCATCTGAAAACTACAGAGATGATGTTCCGGTATCTGAAGAAATAATGCAGAGAGTGACAGAAGCTTATAGAAGAATAAGAAATACCTTTAGATTTATACTGGGAAACTTATACGATTTTGATCCCGATAGAGATAGAGATGATTATGATGATATGCCAGAACTGGATAGATACATTCTATACAAACTTAAAAATCTTGTAAGTAAATCCGATGAAGCATATCAGAATTATAACTTTCATAAGATATATCATATGGTTAGAAACTTCTGTGTTAAAGAACTTTCAGGATTTTATCTTGATGGTGCTAAATCAGTATTATATCCCTATAGGGAGGACAGTTTAGAAAGAAGATCAATTCAAACCGCAATGTGGGATATAATGAAATCTCTTACCAAAATACTTTCACCTATACTGGTTTATACCACTGAAGAGGTCTGGGAATATCTTAATGACCTAAAGAAAGAGGAAGATAGTGTACATTTGAGTTACTGGCCTGAAGTAGATATAGAAGTTTCCGAAGAGTTTATAAAGAGATGGGATAAAATATATGAAATAAGAGGAACAATTCAGAAACTGCTTGAAGAAAAAAGGGAAAATGGAGAAATTGGACATGCGCTTGATTCGTATGTTTATCTTTACAGCGATAAAGAGAAAGAGCTGGAAATGCTGGAAACTCTAAAAAAACAAATTAAAAGAGCTAACGTTGTATCGAATGTATTTATTGAAAAAAGAGAAAATATGATTCAGGATGAATACTATGACAATATATATATATCGGTAGAAAAATCTCCTGATAAAAAATGCGCTAGATGCTGGGAATATTCACATAAAGTTGGGGAATACGATGATTATGAAGATTTATGTGAAAGGTGCAGAGAGATAGTACTAGAGAAGGAGTAAAATAATGAAAAGAGAAAAATTAAATGAATATAAAAAAAGATTGCTTCAATTAAAAGAGAAATTGCTGCATGATATTGGAGCAATAGAAGAAGAACATATCAGACATTCGGCGATAATTGAAAGTGGAGATACTTATTACCCTCAACACGCTGCCGATATTTCTGATAATGAATTTAAAGCTGAAACGGGATTTAAAATTAAAGAAAATGAGGAGAAGTTGCTTGAAGAGATTAATGAGGCACTGGATAGAATTGATGAGGGAAGTTATGGAATCTGCACGGATTGTGGCATGTTGATTAAGAAAAAAAGACTGGAAGCTATGCCGTGTGCAATAAGATGTATAGATTGTAAAAGTAAATATGAAAAAGAAGTTAAGTCATATTAAGATATTTTTATTAACAGCTTTAGGCAGTTTCTTTCTTGATTTAATTTCTAAAGAAATTATTTCTTCAATGATGGGATTGCACGAGTCAATCCCCATCATTGATAATATATTTAGGTTAACTTATATTAAAAATGAGGGAATTGCATTTGGTTTATTACAGGGAATCCCGCATATATTGCTTTTTATTTCGATAATTGTGTTGGCTATTATTATATATTTAACAAAGAGAATATCCACCCAGAAGATACCTATTCAAGTTGCTTTTGGATTAATAATTGGAGGTGCACTGGGTAATATACTGGATAGAATTAGATTTAGCAGCGTCAGAGATTTTCTTGATGTGGGACTTAATCAGAGCTTGAGATGGCCGATTTTTAATATTGCTGACAGTGTAGTTTTTATTGGTGTTATCTTAATATTAATTTTTTATAAGGAAAAATCAGGGACGGAGGATTATTAATGTCTGTACAAATGAAAAACAAATCAATAGTTTCATTAAAAGATATTTCAAAAAAAGAGTTATTGTATTTGATGGAAAAATCAAAAGAAGTAAAAAATGAAAAATACGGAAATTTTCTTGAAGGAAAAATTATCAGTTCCTTATTTTTTGAACCTTCTACCAGGACCAGACTATCTTTCCATTCAGCAGTAAAGAGGGCCGGTGGAGATATTATTGGTTTTGCCTCATCGGGTTCTTCTTCAACACAGAAGGGAGAATCTCTTGGTGATACTATAAAAACTGTTGAGGGATATTGCGATTTAATTGTAATGAGGCATCATATAGAAGGAGCAGCAAGAAGAGCAAAGGAAGTTACTGATTTGCCAATAATTAATGCTGGAGATGGATCAAACCAACATCCAACCCAAACATTTTTAGATATTTTTACTATGATAGAGAAAAAAGATGACCTGAACGGATTAAAGATTGGATTAATGGGGGATTTGAAATACAGCCGAACTATTCACTCTTTGCTTGTGGCACTCTCGTTTTTTGATGTTGAACTATATTTTATATCTCCTGAAGCACTTAAAATACCTCAAAGGTATCTGGATTATCTTGATAATATCGGAATTAAATATGATATATTTGAAGATTTCAAAGAGTGTGGAAATGATTTAGATTTTCTTTATTGTACCCGTATTCAAAAGGAAAGATTTTACGATCCTGTTGAATATGAAAGCGTTGCTGGATCCTACGTAATAGACAGGGAAGGATTAAATCATCTGGATGATGATACATATATTATGCACCCGTTG
>CAZMFS010000232.1:0-3890 GCA_964565585.1 uncultured bacterium | reverse complement strand
TATTTTTTTATTTTCTATAAAAAATATTCATAATTATTTTGATAAAAAAGAATTCATTAAAACCATTTTCTATGTGTCTTATATTTTAGCAATATTAGGTGTTATACAATATATGATATTAATATTTTTCAATTTTAATATTTTTTATGTAGAACATTTTAGTATTTTTGAACCCTTTAATACAATTAGATTTAATTTTTTTAGACTAAAAGGAATATTTGGCGAGTCTTCATGGTATTCTTTATATCAACTTATTCTTATGTCTATTTTCCTTTATTTAACAAAAAACAAAATTAATTTTTTAAAGTTTTTAGTAATTATCACTTCCTTGATCTTGACATTTTCATTATCTGGGTGGATTGTTGTATTTTTTTTAGTACTTTATTATCTTCATGTAAATAATTTTAATTTTAAAAACAAACTATTAATAATTATTTTATTATCTTATGTTATTTTCTTATTTTTCAATTCTAATATAAGTCAAAAGAAAACTATGGTAAATAGAATAAAAGCAGGATACAAATTAGAAGATAACTCAATAGAGAGAAGGTTTGGAGATTCTTTTAAAAAGGTTAAGATGGCAATGAATAATAATATATTATTTGGTTATGGATTAGGTAATTCTGATCAAATTCCGAATAAAGGTATGAAGTTAATTAATAGACAGGTTCCAAATATCTTAGCAAGTATTATGATAAATTTTGGCATTAGTGGTTTATTTTTATATTTAATTCTTGTAGTATATTTTTTAAAAAAAAGTTTATATTTAGGTATTTGTTTCATGTTTTTTTCTTTTGGAATAGGAATTTTTCTTGGGGCGATTTTTTGGATTTATATTTCATTGATTTTATATGCAATTGAAAATAGAAGGAGTAATAATGAAATCAAAATTAATATTTATAACAAATAATAATCCGTTTAACAAAGATGATGGAGGAAAAATATTAAGCGATTTAGTTCTAAATGAATTGAATAAATATTTTAAAATAGATTTAATAATATTAGAAAAAAACGATAAAAATATTCCCAAATATATTAATAAATATAAAACATTTAAAAAAAATAACTGGTACTTATCTTTTATTAAATCCTTTATAAATGGCAAACCTGCTTATTATAATAGATATTCAGTGAAAAAAGCTATTCAATATTTTCAATCTATAGTAAATACATTTGATTATATATTTGTAGATCATTTAGGTTGTTTTAGTATCTTATTCAATTTAGTAAATTTTGATTATAAATCAAAGCAATTATTCTTTTTAGATCATAATCTTGAATATAAAGTATGGGAAGATTATGTAAAATTGTACAATTATCCTATTATAAAAAATATTTTTAAAAAACAAAAAAACAAAGTCTTTAAGTTCGAAAAAAAATGTTTTAAAAAATCAGATAGAATTTTTTTGGTTTCTAAAAAAGAAGAAGAGATTGTTCAGAATTGTGAGTTTGTTGATAATGGAAAAATCGAAGTATTACCAATCTTTCTAGAAAATAAAAATGAAATTAATAATGTTAAAATTGATAATGATGAAATTAAACTCTTATTTACAGCTTCATTTAAATGGTATCCCAATCAGAATGCTGTTAATTGGTTTTTATCAAATTGTTGGGATAGACTTAAAAAGGAATTTGAAACTATAAAATTAGTTTTAGCAGGAAATGACCCTACTGGCTTTGCAAAAGAATTAGCTAATAGAGATGAAAATATTATTTCAACAGGATATGTAAAAGATATGGACCATTATTTCAGAAATTCTGATATATATATATTACCAATTCAAATTGGAGCAGGTATAAAAATAAAATTTTTTGAAGCGATGTCATATGGGATGCCATTAGTAACAACTAAAAAAGGAATTGAAGGTATAAAAAATCTAAATGGTGAAGTATGTCTTTCCTCGGAAAATCCAAAGGAATTTATAGAAAATATTATTAATTTGGTTGAAAGTAAAAAGAAAAGAAGTAAGTTATCTAATAATGCATTAAAATTTATGAAGTCACAAAAGATAAAGTTTCAAAATATATTTAAAAAAAGAAAATAATATTTTTATTAATAAATAGGGAGGAAATATGAAAACAGCATTAATAACAGGAGTGACCGGACAGGATGGTTCATATTTAGCGGAATTTTTATTAAATAAAGGGTATGAAGTACACGGAATAATAAGAAGAGCTTCATCTTTTAATACGGGACGAGTTGAGCATTTATACATAGATGAATTAATTGAAGATATGCACAAGGAAAGGAATTTAAATTTTCATCTGCATTACGGTGATATGACTGATTCCAGCAATTTGATCAGGTTGATTAAGCAAACCGAACCCGATGAAATATATAATTTAGCTGCACAGTCGCATGTAAAGGTGTCATTTGAAGTACCGGAATATACTGCAGATGTCGATGCCATAGGTACTTTAAGGCTACTGGAAGCTGTTAGATTACTCGGTATGGAGCACAATACAAAAATATATCAGGCATCAACTTCAGAACTTTACGGCAAGATTCAGGAGATGCCCCAAACTGAGGAAACACCTTTCTATCCCAGGAGCCCATACGGGGTTGCCAAAATGTACGGGTACTGGATAACCAAAAATTACAGGGAAGCATATGATATGTATGCATGCAACGGCATACTTTTTAATCACGAATCAGAAAGAAGAGGAGAAACCTTTGTAACCAGAAAAATTACTCTTGCAGCGGCTAGAATAAAGCAGGGGAAGCAGAAGAAGCTGTATCTGGGGAATATGAATGCAGAAAGAGACTGGGGATACGCTCCGGATTATGTGGAATGTATGTGGCTTATCCTGCAGCAGGAGGACCCCGATGATTATGTAATAGCAACAGGCGAGATGCATTCGGTAAGAGAGTTCTGTACCTTAGCTTTTAAAGAAGTGGGAATAGAATTAGAATGGAAAGAAAAAGGAGTAGATGAAAAAGGAATAGATAAAGAAACCGGAGAGATCTTAGTGGAAGTTGACCCCAAATATTTCAGACCTGCAGAGGTTGAGCAATTAAAAGGTGATCCAACAAAGGCAAAGGAAAATCTAGGATGGAACCCCAGAAAGACTTCATTCAAGGAACTTGTTAGCAAAATGGTTAGAAGCGATATGGAGAAAGTTAAGAATGAAAATAGAGGTAAGAATTAGTGCCAGTGTCTGTGTGAGTGTGAGTAATAGAAATAAAAAATAAAAATAATAATTATTGGGTGGTAAAATGATTAAATCAGTAAAAGATTTGGATGTCTTCAAAAAAGCACATAAATTAACTGTTAGTTTATATAAGAATACAAAGAAATTTCCCAAGCATGAGAAATATGGAATTGTAAATCAAATAAGAAGAGCCAGTTCTTCTATTAATGCAAATTTACTTGAAGGGAGCCATAGGAATACAAGAGGTGAATATAAACAACTTGTGGGAATTGCAAGAGGGTCAGTTGGAGAGTTGAAATATCATTTATTATTAGCAAAAGATCTAGGTTATATTCCAAAAGAAAAATATGAAATTTATGAAAAGGAAATTAATGAGGTTAGTAAAATGCTAAATGGTTTAGTAAAATCTTTGTCGTGATAATTTTACTCACACTCGCACACACACTCACACAAAATAAAAACCGGAGGTTTTTATGAAATTAAGCAGTAAAATCTATGTAGCAGGACATACTGGACTGGTTGGTTCGGCTATAATGAGAAAACTAAAAAATGAAGGATATGATAATATAATAACAAGAAGCTCGGATGAACTTGATCTTAGAAGGCAGGCAGATGTCGAAGAATTTTTTGAAGAGGAAAAACCGGAGTATGTTTTTCTTGCTGCAGCAAAGGTTTGAGGAATTAAAGCTAATGATAAATATTCTGCAGAATTCATCTACGACAATATAATGATTCAA
>CAZMFS010000231.1:0-3908 GCA_964565585.1 uncultured bacterium | reverse complement strand
TCAGGGTCAAGCACAGCAGGGAGAACAACAGCAAGGGGCAGAACAGAAAGAAAAAGATGATGATGAAGATGTTGAAGAAGCAGATTATGAAGAAGTAGATTAATAAAGGTATTATTTTATGTCAAAAAAAGATTATTATGAAGTGTTAGGTGTAGATAGGAATGCATCCCAGGATGAGATAAAAAAAGCCTATAGAAAACTTGCAAGAAAATATCACCCGGATAAAAATCCGGGTGATGAAGATGCCGAGGAAAAGTTTAAAGAAATCACAGAAGCATATCAGGTTCTCAGCGATCCTCAAAAACGGAAAAAGTATGATCAGTTTGGACATCAGGGAGTTGACCAGGAAGGATTTAACTTCAATAGAGGAAATTACTCCGATTTTGGCGACCTCGGTGATATTTTTGGAGACCTTTTTGATGATTTTTTCGGCCAGGGTTTTGGTGGATCAAGAACCAGAAGCTCCAGATCAAGAACAAGACGCGGTGAAAAAGGTAGAGATTTAAGATATAAACTCACTATTGACTTTAAAGAGGCAGTATTTGGAACTTCAAAAAACATAAAATTTACTAAAATGACTGAGTGTAGCGAATGTAATGGTACAGGAGCTGCAAGCGGTTCAAAACCAAATACATGCGATAAGTGTAATGGAACTGGACAGGTTAAAATCAGCCGTGGATTTTTTGTTATGAGACAGACCTGTCCTAAATGTGGCGGTACAGGGCAGATAATTAAAGATAAATGTAAGAGATGTAACGGTGCAGGCCGTGTTAGAGATAACAAAGAATTAGAAATTAAAATACCTGCAGGAGTTGACAATGGTTCAATATTAAAGCTTAATGGTGAAGGTGAAGCAGGTAAACACGGAGGTCCTCCCGGAGATCTTTATGTTGAAATCAGTGTCAAAGATCACCCTTATTTTGATCGAGACGGGGATGATATAAAAACTGAAATACATATCTCATATCCGGAAGCTGTTCTTGGAACAAAGAAAAAAATTCGTACTTTGGAAGGAAAAGCTGAGTTAAAAATTCCGCCTGGAACTAAAAGCGGAAAAGTTTTTCGGATGAGAAATAAAGGAGTTAAAAATTTAAACTCAAATAAAATTGGGGATCAACTTGTAAAAGTAATAGTGGATATCCCCAAAGATATTTCTAAAAAAGCAAAAGATTTACTTAAAGAATTAGAAAATGAACTAAAATAACTTGACAAAAGAAAAAATATTGCTATATTTATATTAATGATAAGGGAGGTTATGTATGAATAAGAAAGGTTTCACATTATTGGAATTGGTAACAGTAATAATTATAGTTGGTATTTTAGCTGCAGCTGGAGTACCACTTTATTTAAATTACGTAGAAGATGCTAAAATTGCTAGAGCAAAGGCAACAATTGATGCACTTTATTCAGCTGAGAGAGTTCACTATCAGAAAAATCAATCTTACTGGTCACAAACTGATGCTACTCAGAGTGATATCCAGTCTAACTTAGGTATCAAAATTGATCCATCTATAGATAATGACTGGACTTTTGATTTGGCACCTTATGGACCTAATGATGAGTACATTAGTATTACGGCTAACGGGCAGAATAATGCCGAAGGTCTATCAACTACTTTTGATTCTCAAACAGGAACATTTACTAATTAGATCAATATACGAATAAAAATAATAAATTTTATATGGGAGCTTTTTAAAAAGCTCCCATTTTTTTTGTATTTATTTAATTCTGAAAGTAAATAATATGAAAAATAACGGTTTTACTATAATTGAGCTGATTATTACAGTTATATTGATTGCTATTTTAGCAGCAGTAGGTACCCCTCTGTATTTGAATTATATTGATAATAGCAAATTTGCTACTGTAAAACCAACTTTTAATCAGTTATTTACATCCTTAAAAGTATTGAAACAAAAGGAGGATTCATCGGATTCTTCCTTTATTTCTGGAAATGAAAATATAGAAAACTATTTTCAAATAAAATTATCTGAATCTGTAAAAAATAATTGGGATTTTTATTATTACAGTTTTTGGGGTTATGATTATTTTTATGCACTTGGAAAAAATAAAAGAGATGGCTATTATATTTATGCATATAGAAGTACAAGTATACCTAATTGGCAGTGGTATGAAGGTAAAATTTAAAGAATTGTTTAATAACATAAAGAAGTTTAAATGAATATACTACATATTATATCTTCTTCCAATTTTGGAGGAGCTGAAAATTATCTGTATTTATTATCAAAATACCAGAATAAAAAAGGCCATAATATATATATATATAGAAATAGACTTAAAAGACTCGATAAACTGTTGAGTACTAATGTTAGATTAGATATAAAAACAAATATTATAAATAGTATATCAATTTATCATATTATAAGGTTACTAAAAATAATTTATAAAAATAATATTGATGTAATACACACACATCTTTCAAAAGCTTCAATACTTGGAGGCTTAACCGGAAAAATATCAGGAATTAAAAGTTTTGCAACAGTTCATGGAATAAATAGTTATAAGGATTATTATCTGAACGATCGATTGATTGCAGTTTCTAATGCCGTTAAAAATAATCTAATAAAAACTGGAGCAGATAAAAATAAAATCAAAGTTATATATAACGGTATAGAAAATAATGGTAACTATAAAAAAGAAAAATTTTTTAGTGATAATTCTCTTAGTTTGATTTATATAGGTAGATTATCCGGAGAAAAAAATCTTGATTTTTTGATAAAGACTTTATATGAATGGAAAGCTAATAATTGGAATTTAAAAATTGTAGGGGATGGAGAAGAGTATAACAAACTCAATAAATTAATAAATAGCTGTAATTTGAAAGAAAAAATTAATTTACTTGGTTTTAGAAATGATATTTTTAAATATTTATTAAAATCCGATTTTGTAATTTTACCTTCGAAAAAGGAAGGTTTTGGATTATCAATAATAGAAGGTTTTTCAGTAGGTATTCCCGCAATAGGTTCCAATGTTGGTGGGATTAAAGAAATTATTGAGAATAAAACCAACGGATTTTTATTTGAGCCATCAGATAAAAAAAATCTTTTAAACATTTTATCAAACATTGTTGAAAAAAAAGATTTTCGATATTGGAGTAATAATGCATATAAAACTTATAAAGAAAAGTTTAACATAAATAAAAATACAGAGGATGTATTAAATTTTTATGAAAAAAAATAAAAATATTCTTGTTATTAGTTTAAATTATTTAGGCGATGTACTCATGACTCTTCCTTTTTGCTTTAATCTGAAAAAAAAATACCCGGACACTAATATTATTTTATCAGCAGGTAGAAAATGTAGCGGGTTAAAAAATATTGTAAATGGAATAGATAGATGGTATTTTAGGAGCAATAATATTAATTTTATCACCTTATATTTTCATATCAAAAAGCTAAAAAATTTCAAGTTTAATAAAGTTATTTTAATTAGAAATGCTAAATTTACCCATAAGATTGCCAGAAATGTAGATGCAAAAAGAGTAATAGGATTAAAAAGACCACTGATAAATAAGTTAGAAATTGAGAATCCCGAAATAGTGAATAAATCTATTCATGTTACCGAAAAAACTAAAATTCTTGCAGATTATCTTGGAATAGAAGATTTTGAATATAAAATAGATTTTAAAAAATTTAACGATCGAAGGATTAACAAATCGTATGTGATTTTTTCCCCAGGTACTACAAGAGATGCAAAAAAGTGGCCCATTAATAAATGGGTAAGGCTTGGTAAAAAAATAAAAGAAAACAATGATATCGATATATATCTGGTTGGATCAAAGAATGATAAAAAAATATCAAAACAATTCAAAAAAGCTAATTTTAAATATAAAGATCTTGTAGGAAAAACCAATTTAGAAGAGTTAACGTGTCTTTTAAAAAATGCAAAAC
>CAZMFS010000230.1:0-3924 GCA_964565585.1 uncultured bacterium | reverse complement strand
AAAAACAACTTCCCCAAAAAGTTCGTTCAAAATTATCAGAACAATTATTACATAAAAAAAATAAAAGAAAGAAAAAAAGCACTTTCCAGTCAAATAAATATACCCGAGAAGGAAATTAACTTTAATCAAATTACTGAAAAATGGAAAAATTATTATAAAAATAATATTGCCAATTTTTTTAATATCAACATGAAAAAGATGATAAATAACTGGGTTTACAGTCTATCCAAGTCAGAGAAGTTAAAAAAACTTGTGTTAAAGTATATTCTTGATATTTCGAATGCAGATAGGGCTGCAATATTTGTAAAGGATTACGAGAACGGCTATAAACCGGTACAGGTTCTTGAACATAAAAACGTTTATCAGGAAGATGAATTTAAATATAATCTTTTAAATGCGAAAATAAAGGATATAAATAATATTTTTGTAAAAGAATACAGCACCTTTTCTTCAGAAATTGTAAAAGCTGGGGTTTATCCAATAGTACACCATTCATATAGTTTTAAATTGAAAGATGAAGAAGAAAGAAGATCCGATTTTACGACTCTTAACGAATATTTTGAAGCAATTATATATATAGATACGAAAAACTACTGTAATTATATAAATAAGGATTTAAATGAATATATTTTTCCTATTGTTCAATATCTGAATTTACTGTTTAATTTTGAAGAAGTTCAAGAAGACATTATTAGGTGTCCGCTTACTAATGTATTTACAAGAAGTTACTTTTTGAAGGAGATTGAAGAGGTAATAAATAAACGAAAAAGCAATAAAACAATAGGAATACTTATTTTGGATGTTGATAATTTGAAAAAAATAAACAGAAAATATGGTAACAAAACTGGAGATCAGGTTCTTGAAAAAACTGCTAATCTTCTTGTAGATAATAAAAGGGCATATGATGTTGTGGGAAGATATATGGGTGATGAATTTATTGTTGCGTTTATGAATGTTTCTAAAAATGATTTATATGAAAAAGCAGAGGTAATAATTGATAAGATTAATAAAAACGACTTTTTAGATGACCACAATGTTGGGGTAAGTATTGGGCTATCATTTATACCTGATCATGGGGAAAAGGTGGAACATGTAATTTCTAAAGCAATTGCATCTATGATTGTAGCTAAGTCTAAAAAGAACAAGATCGCTTTATGGGAAGAAGATTACGGACTATACCGGGGAAAACACGATATTTTAGCAGGAATTATTAATAAAGATATAAGTAGTTCAGAAAAAATCATAAGAAATATAATTGAACTTATTATGATTTCACCTGATTCTATCAAAGAATATTCTGATGAAGCAGAAACTATTATTTCAAGATTGTTTGAATATAAATATTTATATTTAAAAGTTGAGTGTGAAAATGATAAATATGTTAATAAGGATAAGGATATTAAGGTGCTTGATGAAAATTTAAAAAATTCAGCTGAAAAAAATGATACCGTTATATCCTTAAACTGGAATTATGAAGATTCCAAGGATGAATTGTATTCGGATCTTGTAAGAAAAAGAACTTATGAAGATATAGAACTAACAATATACCTATCTTCTCCGATGGAAAAATATGAATATAATCATAATGATGCAAATTTGCTGAATATATTAAGTAAAATACTGGTGGGACATATATTTTATATGTATTATAAAAAACAGTAATTCAAAATTTTTTTACTAAATAGTAATTTTTTCCTTTACTTCTTTGCTAATCTTTACTAAGTTTTTTTTAGAAATTAAAAAAGGTATATATTTATGAATAGAATAGGAAAGATTGAAAATATTGAAAATGGCAAATATCATATTAAAACAATACCCTCGGAAAAATGTAAAAAGTGTAATGTTTGTGAAGCTGAACAGGATATATGGCTGGATGTAAATTATTTTGATAAGAAATTTAAGAAGGGAGATACAGTAAAATTAATATATGAAAAGAAATTTTCCTATCTGGTTTTTCTTATTTATATTTTTCCTGTTATTCTCTTAATTGCCGGAGCATTTATTTCCGAAATGTTTTTTGAGAACGAATTATATGTAGTATTAATTTCTATGCTTATGATGGGTATAGGAATATTAATAATAAAAAAGGTGGATACAAAATTTAAAAATAAATTTGTTCCAGAGATGGAAAAGCATCAACTGGAAGATAACGAGGTGATTTAATTGAAAGGACTTATTGTTGTAGAATCTCCAACCAAGGTTAAAACTATAAATAAATTTGTTGGGAATGATTACGAGGTGCTGGCAACTAAAGGACACGTAAGGGATCTACCCAAATCAAAACTGGGAATCGATCTGGATAATTTTGAACCTAAATACGTGACCATAAGAGGAAAGGGTAAAGTTTTAAAAAGAATTGAAAAAAAGGCAAAAAAGAAAGATATAATAGTTTTAGCTACCGATCCGGATAGAGAAGGTGAAGCAATTGCATATCATGTAAAGAAAAGAATAAATAAAAAATCAAATGGTACTGATGTAAAAAGGGCAAAAATTACAGAAATTACTAAAAATGGTGTTAAAGAAGCACTGAATTCACTTAGTGAAATTGATATTGATATGTACAGGTCTCAGCAAACTAGACGAATGCTTGATAGACTTGTTGGCTATAAAATTAGTCCTATACTGTGGAAAATATTTTATAAGGGACTATCAGCCGGGAGAGTACAGTCAGTTGCTCTAAGAATTCTGGAAGAAAGAGAAAGAAAAATTCTTAATTTTGTACCTCAAAAGTACTGGCTTTTTTATCTTATAAATAAGCCTATTAAAGCAAAGCTCTATAAAATATCAAATAAAACTGTTAAAAAGATCAAATCTAAAGAAAAAAGAGATAAAATAGAACAGGAATTGAAAAAGAATAAATATATAATTGATAGTATTAAACATAATATTAAAACAAAGTATCCAAAACCTCCATTTAAAACAAGTACTTTACAGAGGTGGGCATATAATTATTATAGATTTTCGGCTAAAAAGACTATGGCTATTGCTCAGCAGTTGTATGAGGGAATAGATCTTGGGAAAGATACTGAAGGTTTGATTACCTATATGCGTACAGATTCTCATAGAATCTCAAACGAGGCGCTCAAGAGTGTTAGGGGGTTTATAAAAAATAAAATTGGAAGCAGTTATCTTCCAAAAAAACCAAGATTTTATACAAAAAAATCACAGTCAAAGGTACAGGATGCACACGAAGCTATAAGACCCACGAATGTAAATCACAGACCAGAAGATATAAAAAAATATCTTACAAAAGATCAATATAAATTATACAAGCTGATATGGGATCGTTTTGTTTCCTGCCAGATGGTTCCATCTAGGTATGATAGATATCAGCTTATTATCAAAAATGGAAAATATAAATTTAGATCCCAGTTTAAAAAATTAAAGTTCCCTGGTTTTGAAAAAATATATAAATACGATTTAAGGGATGAAGAAGAACTTGATTTTGAAAATTTAAATGAAGGTGAAGAATTTAATTATGAAAAACTCGATATTCAGCAGAAAAAAACAAATCCACCACCAAGATATACCGATGCTTCACTTGTGAAAAAACTTGAAAAACTTGGAATTGGGAGACCCTCAACATATGCTTCTATTATCTCTGTATTGTTAAGAAGGAATTATACAGTAAGATATGGAAGAAAATTGAAAGTTACAGAACTGGGGCTTATTATAAGTAAATATTTAAAAAAATTGTTTCCAAGGATTATGGATTATCAATTTACAAGCGATATGGAAAGTAAACTGGATAAAATTGAAGAAGGAAAGAAAAATTATAAGAAGATATTAAGAGAATTTTATGTTAAACTAAAAGAGTGGATAGAAAAAGCTGATAATAAGGTACCAAAGCTTAAAAAAGAAGTTGAAACAGTTACAGATATTAAGTGTGATAAATGTGGTAAACCTATGAAAATTAAATGGGGA
>CAZMFS010000229.1:0-3938 GCA_964565585.1 uncultured bacterium | reverse complement strand
ACGGGAACAGAAGTAGAGCTAGTAGGAGTAAAAGAAGATATAATGGAAACAGTAGTAACCGGTGTAGAAATGTTTAATAAGACACTGGATTCAGGACAAGCAGGAGACAATGTAGGATTGCTACTAAGAGGAATAGACAAAGAAGAAGTAGAAAGAGGAATGGTGGTAGCAGCTCCAGGAAGTATAACTCCACATACCAAGTTTAAGGGAGAAGTATACGTACTGAAGAAAGACGAAGGTGGAAGACATACACCGTTCTTTAGTGGATACAGGCCACAGTTTTATTTTAGAACAACAGATATAACAGGAACGCTAAATCTACCGGAAGATGTAGAAATGTGTATGCCTGGAGATAATATAGAAATGAGTGTAGAACTAATACATCCTGTGGCACTTGAAGAAGGATTGAGATTTGCAATAAGAGAAGGTGGAAAAACCGTAGGTGCCGGTGTTGTTTCCAAAGTAATTGAATAAATTAATAAATAAAAATAGTTAGGTTGTGTGATTGAAGATGGCAAAAGAAGATAGAGTAAAAATTTTGCTTGAATGTCCAGAATGTGGAAATAGATTTTACAGCACAACAAAGAATAGAAGAAATACCAGAGATAAATTGAAATTAAAAAAATATTGTAAGTATTGTAAAAAACACACCGAACACAAAGAAGTTAAAGCAAAATAATTATATATAAGAAGAGAAAGTAGGCCAGTAGCTCTAATTGGCAGAGCACCAGACTCCAAATTTGGTGGTTGTGGGTTCGAATCCCTCCTGGCCTGTATAGATGGAGGATTATTATGAAGAAGATAAAAGATTTTATTAGCGAAGTTGTGTCCGAAATGAAAAAGGTTGTTTGGCCCAAGAAAAATGTTTTGTGGGTATCAACCTGGATGGTGATTTTGGTTGCATTGTTTTTTGGAATTATTTTGGGAATGTTTGATAGATTGTTTAGTTATCTATTTAGATTGTTCTTTTAAATGTTAGATGATAAGGTGAATAAAATTGAAATGGTATGTAGTTAATGTATTAGTTGGCAAAGAAAAAAAGATTAAAAAGCTTCTGAAGGAAAGAATTAGAAAAGAAAATCTTTCAGAATACTTTAATGAAATTTATATTCCATCCGAAAAGATCAAGAAGAAATCCAGGGGTAAGAAGAAGGAAGTAAATCAAAGAATTTTTCCCGGATATATTCTTGTAAGGATGGAAATGAATGATAAAACATGGCATGTAGTAAAAAATACAAACGGTGTTGGAGGTTTTGTTAGTGCTGAAAGTGAACCGATGACATTAACAGATGAAAAAGTTAATAAAATCAAAAATGAAAGTGAAGATAGAAGATCTACTCTTCAAAAGAAAACAGACTTTAGAGTTGGAGAAGAAGTAAGGATTATTGATGGACCATTTGCATCTTTTAATGGAGTAGTTGAGAATATATTATCTGATAAGCAAAAATTAAGAGTTATGGTTTCTATTTTTGGACGTAAAACACCTGTTGAACTTGATTATGATCAGGTTAAAAAGGATAAATAATTCAAAGTGAAATAAAAAGAAAGGATTTATTATGGCAAAAAAAGTTTCCGGTAAAATTAAATTGCAAATAAAAGCGGGACAGGCAAATCCTGCACCTCCAGTTGGACCTGCATTAGGCCAGCACGGAGTTAATATAATGGATTTCTGTAAAGCATTTAATGCTCGAACAAAGGATAAAGGAGATGTTTTAGTACCTGTTGAAATTACAGTTTATCAGGATAGGAGTTTTGATTTTATTACAAAAACTCCACCGGCATCATTTTTAATAAAAAAGACAATTAATATACCAAAAGGTTCAGGAGTTCCAAATAAAGACAAGGTTGGAACCATCAAATGGAGTCAGTGTAGAGATATAGCTGAACAAAAAATGGAAGATTTAAATGCAAATGATCTGGAAGCTGGAGCTGAAATGATTGCAGGAACTGCTAGAAGCATGGGTGTTAGAGTTGATAGGGAAAATTAAAAGCAGATTAAAGTAAAAGTATAAATTTTAAACTGTGGAAGGGGTAAACCCGTTGACCACAAGGAGGATATAATGGCTAAGAAGGGATCAAAAAGAATAAAAGAAGCTCGAGAGATGGTTGATAACAAAAAACTCTATAGTTTAGATGAATCTCTTGAGTTGCTCAAAGAATTTCCTGAAGTGAATTTTGATGAAAGTATAGAAATGCATTTTAATCTGGGTGTAAACCCAAAATATGCAGACCAGATGGTAAGAGGTACTATTGTACTGCCAAATGGTATTGGTAAAGAAGTTACAGTTTTAGTGTTTGCCAAGGGTGATAAAAAAACAGAAGCAGAAGAAGCCGGTGCAGATTTTGTTGGCTCGGATGATTTAATTGAGAAAATAGAAGAAGAGGGATGGACAGATTTTGATATTGCTATTGCCACACCAAATATGATGTCAGAAATCGGAAAACTGGGAAGGATATTGGGGCCAAGAGGTTTGATGCCTAATCCAAAAGCAGGAACGATGACAGATGAAATAGAAAAAGCAGTTAAAGAATCCAAAGCCGGTAAAATGGAATATAAGGTTGATAAATATGGTGTAATTCATACAATAGTGGGAAAAAGAAGTTTTAGTAGTGAAGATATTAAAGAAAATATAATAGCTTTAACTGAAGAAATATTAGATCAAAGACCTAAAAGCATAAAGGGCAGATATTTAAAAACAGTATATATAACCCCCAGTATGAATCCATCAATAAAATTGGATCCTAGTGATCTCATAAGAGAAGTATAGTTTTAATCTAGTTGTTGCTGTCGAAGACAGTAGGTGCATAAGTTGGGCTTAAAATTGCCTACCGAGACAGAGGTCGAAAAAAATGCCCGGCCTTTGTCGGGTTTTTTTATCATAATAGATAAAAAAACCAAAATAACAGTATAGTTGAAAGGAGGTCGAATGGCAAAAAAAGTCAATCAGAAAAAGAAAGAAGTAGTTGATGAACTGAAAGAGAAAATCTCTTCAGCTAATTCCATAATATTGACCGATTATATGGGGCTGAATGTTGCAGAAATGACCGAGCTTAGAAGAAAATTATATGAAAACGATGTTGACTACAAGGTATGCAAAAACACACTTGCAAAAATTGCTTTTAATGAGTGTGATATTGATGATTTGAACGAGGAGCTAAAAGGACCTACAGCGATAGCCTTTAGTTATGAAGATCCAGTGTCCCCGGCAAAAGTATTAGTTGAATATGCAGAAGATAATGAAAATCTTCAGGTTAAATCCGGATTAGTTGAAGGAAAATATGTTGGTTTTGATAAGATTGAAGAACTTTCTAAATTACCATCAAAAGAACAATTGATTGCTATGTTGCTAAGGACTATGAAGGCTCCAATTACAGGTATAGTAAGAGTCTTGGATGGGAACTTTGGAAAGTTAGTTAGGGTTTTAGATCAAATTAAAGAAAAAAAAGAAAGTAACGAATAAATACGGAGGTGTTTTTAATGAAAAAAGAAGAAATAATTGAAGCAATAGAAAATATGACGGTAATGGAATTATCCGACCTTGTAAAAGAGTTGGAAGAAAAATTTGATGTGGAAGCAAACGCACCTATGGCAATGGCAGCAGCACCACAGCAGGGAGCAGCTCAGGAAGAAGAACAAACAGAATTTGATGTTGTTCTAACTGAAGCAGGAGATCAGAGATTGAAAGTTATAAAAGCAGTTAAAGATATAGGTGGATTCAAACTTCCTGAAGCGAAAAAGTTTGTTGATTCAGCTCCAAAAGCTTTAAAAGAAGGTTTACCTAAGGAAGAAGCTGAAGAAATAAAAAATAAATTAGAAGACGTTGGAGCAAAGGTAGAACTTAAATAGTGTTTAGACTTATAAATTATTTAAGTATTTTAGATTATTTACTGGGATATAGGATAAGTATATCCCAGTTTTTTGCTATTTATGAAGTTAT
>CAZMFS010000228.1:0-3962 GCA_964565585.1 uncultured bacterium | reverse complement strand
CGAGCAAAAAAAATATAAACTTATAGTAAAAAATATTAAAAAAGAGTTGACATACTAAATTATAAGATTAAAATAACGAACAACTGGTCAAAATAATGAAAGGAGTGTTATGCCAAAAAAACGACAGTGGGAAATTCAAATGAAGAAGAAAAGAATTGCAGATGCTGCTATTTCTCTTTTTCTGGAAAAAGGTTTAGCAAATGTTACTTTAAAAGAAATAGCAAATAAGGTTGGGTACAGCAAATCAAGTCTTTATTCGTATTTTGATTCAAAATCAGATATTTTTTTGTTTTTAATAGAAAAAGATATTCAGGATATTGAAGATTTATTAGATGAGGTGGAAGAAAGATTTAAGAAAAACGATAAAAATGTTCTTGAGAAATTTTTAGATACTAGATTTGAAAATTTTCTTGATTCTAAAACAATGACAAAATTACTAAATAAACAGTTTAAAGATGCTTTAAATATGTTTTCTGATAATGAATATCTAATTGAAAAAGTTTATGAATTGAGGAAAAAACAAATTAAATTATATGAGGCTTTTTTAAGTGAATATGTGAAAGATGAGAAAAAGAAGGATTTGTATTCCTTTTTTCTTTTATCAATACTTCATAGTTTAAGTCATTATCAGGTATATACCGATAATCCTTTAAAAGGTGAAAAGTTGTTTCAAGCTACAAAAGAATTTATATTCAATGGATTAGATAAACAAATTAATTAAGTAAGAACAGGAGGTAGTAATGAAGAAATATATAATTATTGTTTTTATTTTTTTAATGATAATTTCAATTCATGCAGAAAAATGGAATGTACAGAGATGTATTGATTATGCTTTAGAAGAAAATATACAGTTAAAAAATAAAAGAAGAAGTAAAGAAATTGTTAATGAGGAAATAATGGAGGCATATGGCTCGTTTCTTCCCTCTGCTAAAGTTGAGGGTTCGAAAGTTCTTAAAGAATCTACTATGAAAACCTCTTTTCCTGTATTAACTGATATTCAGCAAACTCCTCAGGGAGATTTAATTCCTGTAATGGAGCAAAAAGAGTTTGAACAGGATGTAATTACAAATTATCAGTATCAGCTTAAAGTATCACAGCCATTGTTTATGGGAGGATCTTTATACTATAATTTAAAGAATAAATATATTGAAAAAAATATATCAAATTATGAGATTAAGAAACAAAAAATGGATTTAGTTTATAATGTATATTCTATTTACTATAATTTAGTTTATACAAAGATGATGCTTAATATAACAAAGGAATCTATAGATATTACCAAAAAGCAGGTAGATATGATTAAAGAAAGATATGAAAACGGAGAAGCATCTAATCTGGATCTTTTGCAGGCTAGAGTTGAATTAAATAATTTATATCCTAGGAGAATAAAATTAAGAAGTGCTTATAATAATGGATTAAAAAATTTAAAAAATACTATAGGTCTCGATCAGAGAGTGGAGTTTCAAATTGTAGATGAATTCCCGGAGATCGAATTTGGCTATGAAGAAAATTATAAAAAATTAATGAAAATAGCCAGAAAAAACTCACCTTCACTAAATATACTTGAGTCCAAATTAGAACAGCTAAACAATAGTGAAACTATGATGAAAGGAAGTTATTTACCCAATATATTGCTCACCGGGTCCTACGGTCAGCAAAAAGAAGATTGGGACGATAATTGGCAGGATAATTACAATCTTATGCTAACTTTTAGCTGGAACATATTTGACGGTTTTACAAGAGAAAGTAATTTATCAAAAATATATATAAATGAAAATATATTGGATGATAATTATAATTATACAAGGGATCAAATTTCTACAGCGATTCGAACTCAATTTGAAAATATAAAAGAAGCTTCAAAAAGAGTTGAAGCGGAAAAAGAAAATCTTAAATTGGCTAAAGAAAACTTAAATATGGCCAACCAGAGCTATGAAGAAGGATTAATTTCTGTTCTTGACTTGATGAAGGCAAGATTATCCTATAATAATTCAAAAAGTTCTTTGGTTCAGGCTAAATACGATAAAAATCTTGCAATATTGGAATTAAAAAAGAGTTTAGGAATTTTGGGTAAGAAGGAGGAAAAATGAAAAGACTAGGGATTCTTTTTATAACTTTTATGTTAATTTTTACATTTTCATGCAAAAAACAGGAAAAAAATAAATCTGTTGATTCAAGACCATATGTATCTGTACAAAAAGTACAAAAGAGAGAAATTGTGGAAAAATTTCAAACTTCCGGAACTCTAATAGGAATAGAGGAAACTGAAGTATATTCAAAAGTATCCGGCAAAATGATTGAATATAAGGTAGAAGAAGGTGAATATGTAGAAAAAAATCAGGTCATTGCTTTAGTTGATAGAGATGTTACTGGCGTAGAGTATAAACCAGCAAAAATTAAATCTCCAATTAATGGTATTGTAGCAAGAAATTATTTAGATAAAGGGACTATGATTGCCCCAGGTAAGGTGCCCGTATCAAAAGTATCGAATATGAGTAATGTAATTTTGGAAGTTGCTTTACCTGAAAAATATTTTTCCAAATTAGAGAAAAACCTTAAAGTAAATGTTAAAGTTGATTCTTATCCACAGGAATCATTTGAAGGATATATAAGTAATTTTAGTCCAGTCATCAATCAGATAACACATACTGTAAAAACAGAAGTAAAAATACCCAATCCTAATATGAAATTACGTTCAGGAATGTTTGCACGTATTGAAATATTATTTGATAAGAAAAATATTATTGCTGTTCCCCAGCAGGCTATAGTGGGGGATAACTATATATATACCTATAAGGATAATAAGGTACATATAAATAAAGTTGAAACCGGAGCACTTTATAAAGAGTATATTGAAATTAAAGAGGGAGTTAAAGAAGGACAAGAAATTGTAACAATAGGACAAAAATTACTTAAAGACGGTTTAGAAGTAAGATTGAGATAAAGGAGGAAAATAATGAAACTTCCAAATTTTGGAGTAAAAAGACCTATTGCAACATTAATGATATTTATTGCAATATTATTTTTAGGTATTTTATCATTGATGTTACTTGATATAGATCTGTATCCTGACATATCTACTCCTTTTGCAAGTGTAGTGACTACCTATGAAGGAGCAAGTGCTGAGGATGTTGAAAAAAATGTAACAGAAGTAATTGAAAAAAATGTATCAACTGTATCCAATATTAAGGAGGTAAGTTCTACTTCGCGGGAAGGAGTATCAGTCGTATCTATACAGTTTGAATATGGAAAAGATATTGATGCAGCAGTTAATGATTTAAGAGATTCTCTTGATATGACAAGTGCAAGTCTTCCAGATGAAGTAAATGATCCTTTTATTTTTAAATTTGATGTATCACAAATGCCTATCCTATTTTTTGCAATAAGCTCAAAATATCATACAAAAAAAATGAGATATATCGTTGATGATCAATTGATACAACCTTTAAAACGGGTTCCAGGTGTGGGTTCAGTTCAGATGTTTGGAGGACCTATAAGAGAGATTAGAGTGTTTTTTAATAGAGAAAAGCTAAATGATCTTGGATTAAATGTATACACTGTTGCCCAGATGATAGATAGTCAAAACAAAAATATTCCTGCGGGTAATATTGAAAATGAAAAAAGAGATGTTTTGCTAAGAATTCCTGAGGAATATCAAAGTGTAGAAGAATTACGTAATTTAATAGTAGCTAATGTAAGAGGTAATCCCGTAAGGCTGGAGGATGTTGCAACTATAGAAGATGATTATTATCAGGATAATCAATTTACCAGAGTCAATGGCAAATCCGGAATGGTTGCAATGATACAAAAACAATCTGGAGCAAATACAGTAAAAGTTATTGATCGTGTAAAAAAACAGATGGAAAAAATTGAATCTAATCTCCCATCAGATTTTGATATTCAGATTGTAATGGATAACAGCGAATTTATAAAATATTCGATAAATAATTTAACAAAAACAA
>CAZMFS010000227.1:0-3970 GCA_964565585.1 uncultured bacterium | reverse complement strand
TTTGATTTGATTGTAATACTGCCCAAGTTCCACGTATAAATTACTTACTCCCCAGCCTTTATTACTTTTATTATGATCAATTTTTAGTGCCTCAATAAAATCATGACTATCAAATGAACCCCTCTGCAAATCCATCAACCAGTGTGAAAAAGCTCTTATTACCGGATTTCTCAAAATAATTATTATCTTAGCATTGCTATTAAATCTATAAATATTTTCCGCAGCATTCCGGGAATATAAATATGATGTGCTTGCTTCTCCGATAACTTTTTTTTCAGCGCAATCATCAAAAAGATTCATATAATTCTTTTTATCCCTTATAAATGTAAGATGTATTTTATTATCCTTCTTCAAATTCTCGCTGTCATAATCTATTGATTTTTTATACTCACTTTCAAACTGGTTTATGTCAATATCATCTGCAAAAAAGTTGGGTTCCTTTATGGGACACATACAGACCTCGGGATGGTTATCTAAATAATTGTATAAGGATGTTGTACCAGCCTTTACAGTTCCCACTATAAATAAATTTGGTTTTATTCTACTCATTAAGCAACTCCTTTTTGTAGTAAATTTTTCACTCTAAGCTTTTATAAATTTCCATTAATTTCTTTGATTGTTTTTTTACGTTAAATTCCTTTTCAATCTTTTTTCTTGCATTTTTAACAATACTTTTATACTTATCAGCATCATTCGAATATTTCTGCATAAAACCTGCTAGCGATTCGTAATCCCTTTCCTCAACTAAAAGTCCCTCTTCTTTATGCTTAATAATCTCGGGAATATCACTATGAAAGGTAGAGAGTACCAAAGTTCCAATACCCATTGAATTTATTATTGCCATGGGGGTTCCCTCCTGATTACCATTTTTTTCGGTTACACTTGGATGAAGTAAAAAATGTGCATTCATCATGTTTTCTATTAATTCTTCGTATGAAACATATCCCATCAATTTAATATTTTTTTTTGCTTCCGTTTTGTTAATTAGATCTAGGATACGGTTCTTATACTTTACATAAGCTTTACTTCTATTTGGTATATCGCCAATGATTCTTAACTCGCAGTTTCTATTGTTTTGATAAAACTTATTAAAAGCCTTAATCGCAGTAGGTATCCCCTTCTTTTTATTAAAGCTGGATGCAATTAAAAAAACGGTCCTTTCATCTTTACTGGGTATTTTTAGATTGTATTCCAGTTTGTTTAAATCAACACCAAGATGAAATATTTTAATTTTATCCTCAGGGATTCCAATGTTAACAAACTTCTCTTTCATATTTTTACCTAGAACAAGAAATTTATCCGATTTTTTTGAAAGCTTTCTGTATCTTCTCCTCCACTTATCTTTCCCTAAAAGCATGCTGGCATCATAACCATAAAAACTAACTACATGCCTGCAATCACAAAAAATAAACTTCGAGTCTTTGTAGCCTTTATGTCCAAAGTGTGAGTGAACAACCGGTATATTTCCGCTGGATGATATCTCTCTGTTGACCCTGTAATAATATTTCAGCTTTGTTTCTATCTTTCCCGGTATTCCAGAAAGTTTGCTATCACACCCTATCAAATTTGTATAAGGGAATTCCTGTAAGTTTTTTGTGTATTCAGAAATAACAAGCGGATTCACCATTTCTTTAAACAATTCATACAGCCAGTTTTGGGTTTTTGCAAGATAGGAATACAGTAAGTGGATGTTTTTCATCCAATCTCCCTTTTTATTTCTTTTAAATGGTTTTTAAAATTTATTTTGGGCTTAAAATCAATGCTTTTATATAGTTTTGAACTATCAAGAACCATATCCCCGGTCTCTATTTTCTTCAGATTTTCTTCCCATCTCGTCTTCTCAATATTTCCCCCGATTTCCTCTTTAATTAATTTGGCTATTTCATATATTGAAAGAACTTCTGTACCTCCGAGATTATATACATTATTTTTCAAATTTGCTTTATGAACTGCCCTGAATATTGCAGTATTAAGATCATACACATTTATTATATCTCTTTTCTGACTTCCATTTCCATAGACTTTTATTGTCCTGCCATTTTTACCAAGATTAATAAAGTAGTTTATTATTCCGTAGCTCTTATGAATATCAATATTTTTATAAAAACCGTATGGAATAGAAATTCTAAAAATTAAATAAGGTATATCAAAAAGATTTTTGTATGCTTTCAGGTAATTCTCCACCGTTAATTTATGAATTGCATATATACTGTTCGGTTTTTTCCTGCTTTTTTCATTTATTTTTATATCTTCATGCTTTCCATAAACCAGTCTGGAGCTTGGAAAAACCACGAGGGGTTTTCTCGAAAAATCCTTGATAATAT
The DNA here is from genome assembly GCA_964565585.1 of uncultured bacterium. Classification (GTDB taxonomy): domain Bacteria; phylum Macinerneyibacteriota; class Macinerneyibacteria; order Macinerneyibacteriales; family Macinerneyibacteriaceae; genus Macinerneyibacterium. Next base: position 1,646 of record CAZMFS010000227.1, on the reverse strand, counting down.
CGAGAATATTTAACATACCGAGACAATTTAGATCTACATCCCGCTTATATTCATAAAAGCTATCAAGAGCCCCCGAGTGGCCCGCAAAATTATAAACTACATCCTGTTTTTTAAGGAGATTCTTAAGCCCCTTTTTATCCAGTATGTTTTGCTTTACTACTCTAGCTTTCTTAATTTTATACTGTATTTTATCCTTATCTACCAGGGTTATATTATATTCAGCGGCGTTTTTGTAGTGAAAAGCTAGATTTTTCCCGAGAAATCCGTTGGCTCCTATAATTACTATATTGTTTTTTTTCATGGTTATCTGTCCCCTCTTTTGAATATCTCCTTATAAAGTAATTTTAACTTATTAAAAACATACAGGGGAAGTTTATGGGGATTTTTAGTAGCTTTTTTGACCCAGTTCTTAATTCTTAATTTGAAAGACAATTTCTTTATCTCCTTTTTAGGCATTATAAAATTTTCAGCTTCCTTTTTTTGTCTTTTTTGTGGATTTAGTTTTAGAAAATCAATGATTCTTTCTAAATTCTTCCTAGATTGGTCCAATACATCCTCATAATAAATATCGAGACGACTGTAATCATTTTCTTTAAAAAATTTGTTAATCCTATCTTCATAAATCTTCTTTAATCTTATACTTTTATCTCTGTTTATTCCCTCTCTATCATAAAGAGAACGTGCAATGGCCTGCTCTTTTCGATGACATACTATAAAATAGGGATTATCAATATAAGGAGTGTAGAGCTTTATAGTTAAACTGTTTCGCGGATCCTTCCATCCCCAGCTCTCATCTTTATGTCTTTTAATTAATTTCTTAATATCATCTTCAAATTTTTCCTGCTGTTTTAATATTTTTTCTTCAGCCGGCGGGTTTCTCCAATCTCCACCGGCTTCTTTTAATATCTTATTATTTAGATCGATAAATTCAACATTCTCATAATATCCCAGTGGATTAGGAGGTCTCTTTTCTTTAAGATCCTCGCCCATATTTATACCTAGTTTCTGTAATACGCCTGCAGTCATGGATGTTCCTGTTCGATGCATACCTAGAATTATTACAGTACGATATCTATTATCTTGCATCTATTCCACCTCGTTATTTTTTTAATTTATTCTTTAACTTCCTCAACCCAGTCCAGGTTATTTAGATACCACTTAATAGTTTCTTTCAATCCATTTTCAAATGTTACGGATTGTTTCCAGTCCAGCTCATCTTTTATCCTGTCGCAGTTAATGGCATATCTGTAATCATGCCCCGGTCTATCTTTTACAAATGAAATTAGATCTCTATAGGAATCAATATCCCTGTCATTGGCATTATTCTCCTTAGGAGGTTTTAAATCATCCATTATATCACACATCTTCTTAACAAGTTTAATATTGGTCCACTCGTTCTCTCCACCGATATTGTAGGTTTTTGAAACTGTACCATCTGTTATTATTTTATATATAGCATCCGCATGATCTATTACATAGAGCCAGTCTCTTATGTTCGTTCCATCTCCGTATACCGGAAGATCTTTTTTATTTAGCATGCTTAAAATCATAACGGGTATCAGTTTTTCCGGGTACTGATAGGGACCGTAGTTGTTGGAACAGTTTGATATTGTTACCGGTAATCCGTATGTATGGAAATAGGACCT
>CAZMFS010000226.1:0-3971 GCA_964565585.1 uncultured bacterium | reverse complement strand
CAAAGAAAAGGATAAAAGAATCGAGAAAACGAATTGAAAAAATTATCGATGAGGAAGAAGCTGTTTATGGTGTAAATACAGGTTTTGGAGATTTTAGTAATATAAGAATTTCTAAGGAAAAACTAAAAAGATTACAGAAAAATTTAATTTTATCACATGCAGTTGGGGTGGGAGATAAATTAGAAAAAAGTATCGTAAGAGCGATTATGCTTCTTAGAATCAATGCTTTATCTATTGGATATTCGGGAATTTCATTAAATGCAGTTAAAACCCTCATCAAAATGTTAAATGATGATGTTTGCCCGATAATACCTGAAAAAGGATCAGTTGGGGCAAGCGGAGATTTGGCTCCTCTGGCACATATGGTTCTTGTTATGATTGGAGAGGGATATGCTGAGGTTGATGGAGAAATCCTAAAAGGAAAAGCTGCTTTAAAAAAAGCAGATATCAAACCTCATACTTTACTACCTAAAGAAGGACTTGCTTTAATAAATGGAACCCAGGTGATGACTGCTATAGGTGCCGTTGCTTTGAAAAGAGCGATAAATTTAACATTGATTTCTGATATTGTGTCTTCCATTACCCATGATGCACTACTTGCAACGGATAAGGCTCTTGATGAAAGGATACATAATTTAAGACCTCATACAGGACAAATTAAAACTGCGGAAAATATTCGGAAACTTTTCTGTGAAAGCGAGATTAGAGATTCTCATCGCGAATGTGATGATGTTCAGGATGCTTATTCTTTAAGGGCAATACCTCAAGTTCACGGAGCTTCCAAGGATACTTTACGCTATGTTAAAAGTGTTTTAGAAACTGAATTTAATAGTGTTACAGATAATCCCCTTATTTTTGAAGATGAGGCGATTTCTGGCGGTAATTTTCATGGACAGCCAGTGGCATTGGCAATGGATCATGCTAAAATTGCAGTTGCCGAGTTAGGAAACATTTCTGAAAGAAGAATAAACCGTCTGGTTCATCCTGCATATAATAAGGATCTCCCTTCTTTTTTAATTGAAAAGGGAGGAATTAACTCCGGATTGATGATTCCACAGTATGTGGCTGCAAGTCTTGTATCGGAGAATAAAACATTAAGCCATCCGGCTTCAGTGGATTCAATATCTACTTCTGGAGGAAAAGAAGACCATGTTAGTATGGGCACAATAGGAGCAAGAAAGTTTAAAGAGATTGTAGACAATGTGTACTATATTTATGCAATAGAGCTACTAAATGCCACGCAGGCTCTGGAGTTAAGAAAACCTCTAAAGGGCTCCAAAGCTGCCAGAGAAGTTCTTTCTATTGTAAGAGAAAAAATAGAATTTATTAATAATGATAGATGGTTTAAACAAGATATTGAGAATGCGTACAATATTATAAAAAAAGAAAATTTTATAAAAAATATTGAAAAAAAAGTTGGAAAATTAGATTTTTAAGAATCAAAAAGGAGGAATACAATGTTAAACGAGAAAATTTCAGAATCCATGGATATTAAGCTTGATGCAATATTCGGTGAACTCCCTGAATATCCGGAGTTTGAAGAAGGTATCCGGAGGGCACCAAAAAGAGAGCTTGATTTATCAGAAAAAGATATGAAGCTAGCATTAAAAAATGCTTTGAGATATGTACCAGAAAAGTGGCATGAAAAACTGGCACCAGAATTTATGGATGAGTTAATGACCAGAGGAAGAATTTATGGATATAGATTTCGTCCAGAGGGAAATATTAAGGCTAAACCTGTTGATGAGTATAAGGGAAAAACTCTTGAGGGTAAATCCCTTCAGTTGATGATTGATAACAATCTTGATTTCGAAGTAGCTCTTTACCCCTATGAACTTGTAACATATGGGGAAACCGGACAGGTTTGTCAGAATTGGATGCAGTACTGGATTATAAAAAAATATTTGCAGAATTTAGAAAAGGATCAAACTCTTGTTTTGTATTCGGGACATCCTGTAGGAGTATTTAAATCCCATGAGGAAGCCCCTATGGTGATTTTAACCAACGGGCTTATGATTGGTATGTTTGATGATTTGAAAAATTTCAATAGAGCTGCAGCACTTGGGGTAGCCAACTACGGACAGATGACAGCTGGTGGATGGATGTATATCGGTCCTCAGGGTATAGTTCATGGAACTTACATGACCTTATTGAATGCTGGGAGATTGAAGCTAAATATACCACAAAAAGGTGATTTAAGCGGAAAATTATTTGTATCTTCAGGACTGGGTGGAATGAGCGGTGCTCAGGCTAAAGCGGTAGAAATTGCTAAAGGTGTTGGAATTATAGCTGAAGTAGATTATTCAAGAATAAAAACCAGGTATGATCAGGGATGGTTATCCGAAATAGTTGAATCTGAAGAAGAGGCTTTTAAATTAGCGCAGGAATATATGGAAAAAGAAGAACCTGTATCTATAGGATTTTATGGAAATGTCGTTGATTTATTAGAGTATGCAGTAAAAAATGATATAGATATCGATCTTTTGAGTGACCAGACATCCTGCCATGCAGCTTATGAAGGAGGATACTGTCCGCAGGGATTAACCTTTGAAGAAAGAACTGAAATGTTGGAAAATAACAAGGAAAAATTTGAAGACCTAGTTGATAAATCTTTAAAGAATCATTTTAAATATATAAAAACCCTTGTGGATAGGGGAACATACTTTTTTGATTACGGAAATAGTTTTATGAAAGCAGTTTTTGATGCTGGAGTTAAAGAGATAGCCAAAAATAATAAAGATACAAAAGATGGATTCATTTTTCCTTCATATGTAGAAGATATAATGGGTCCTCAGATTTTTGATTACGGATATGGCCCCTTTAGGTGGGTATGTTTGAGCAATAAAAGAGAGGATCTTCTTAAAACAGATAAAGCAGCTGCTGAATGTATTGATCCCGATAGGAGATATCAGGATAGAGATAACTATGTTTGGATTAAAGAAGCAGATGAAAACGATCTGGTAGTAGGTTCCCAGGCAAGAATATTATACCAGGATGCCATGGGTAGAATAAAGATAGCCCTTAAATTTAATGAAATGGTTAGAAATGGCGAGATTGGTCCAGTAATGCTTGGTAGGGATCACCATGATACAGGCGGTACCGATTCTCCGTACAGAGAAACATCAAATATAAAAGATGGAAGTAATATTATGGCAGATATGTCCGTAAATAATTTTGCAGGAGATGCTGCAAGAGGTATGACCTTATGTACGCTTCATAACGGTGGTGGAGTAGGAATTTCTAAAGTTAGTAATGGCGGCTTTGGGCTAGTTCTAGATGGAAGTAAAAGAGTTGATAAAATTATAAAGAGAGCCCTTTCCTGGGATGTATTAAACGGGGTTGCCAGAAGGGCTTGGGCAAGAAATGAAAATTCAATTGAAACCATAATGAAATATAACAAGGATTCAGATAATAAAGACCATATAACTCTTCCATATATTGCAGATGATGAATTAATTGATAAAACTGTAAATGATAAAATGTAATATTTTAAGAGGGAGGGATATTTATCCCTCCCGGTCAAATTGATTTTTACCTAATCTGCAAATTTAAAATTAAAACTATAAAAAACTAGTCGAGGCTAAAGAATCTAAATAATTAAAAGCTATATCACTTCTTTAAAAATCGGTTTCATGAATTGATTTCAAAGTTTATTTTAGTTTTGGTTTGAATTCTCATTTATTCATGAAATATTAAAATTATGATAGATATCAAATAAAAGTATTATAAATTTATATAAAAATTGAATGTATTTAGTTGTTATAGCCTTTTTTCATGGTGGTGTTTTTAAGATAATTTATTATAATTATTACATATAAGAAATAACAGATTTTTTCAACAAATTAGACTTGCATAAGATAATCTATATGATATACTTTTTTGCGTCAAAGGGTTGTCTTGGAGTTTTTTAGGAGGTAAATTATGAAGATTGATAAACAGATAGTAGATTTGATAAAACCCTATTTAGATAA
>CAZMFS010000225.1:0-3975 GCA_964565585.1 uncultured bacterium | reverse complement strand
TCCTTTTTTCTTGAGTTTTATTTCTGTTCCTTCGAGTTCTTTCTCTGCCTGAATATAATATCTTCCATCAGCCCAAAGAGCAGCTTTGCTCTTAGTAACTAGTACTGTTCCAACAGATCCTGTAAATCCTGACAGCCATTCCCTGGTTTTCCATCTTTCAGAAACATATTCGCTTTGGTGGGGATCTACATTATGCTCAATATAGCAGTCCAAATTATATTCTTCCATCCTATCTCTTAATTTTTTTAATTTTTCATTTACTTTCATAGTTTCTCCTTTTTGGTTTAGTTTAACCGATATATTAGAATATTTTAACCATTTTTTTTATATAGCTTACAGAATATAATATATTAAGTATCTGTAATTATTGGATAAAATTTAATAAGTTTTTAGTTGGATGAGAGATAAATAATTTTTATGAACATGGAATATGTCTATAAATAAGGTATATATTTGTTACTGAAGAAATTATAATTCAAATTGAATGGGATAAACTGTATGAATTTTTTTAAAAAATCTGGTTTTAAACTGGGAGCGTTTTTTTTTAGTATTCGGTTAATCCAATAATTGATATAAGTATAAAATGAAAAAATGATTTTGATGTTATCATTTTTATTTTAAAACCGGTCATTTTATTAAAAAATATTATCATAGAGTTCATATAAACATTTTGCTATTATCTCTTTATTTTCACTTTTAACAAATAAAAATTATGATAAAATAATTTTATAAATTTATAAGATCTAACTAATTTTAAAAAGGAGGAATTATGAAAATACTTCTTACTGGATTTGAACCATTTGCCGATGAAAAAATTAATCCATCCTGGGAAGCTGTAAAACGAATTGAAAGTAAAATAAAAAATTGCAAAATATTTAAGGTTAAAATTCCGACAGTTTTTAATAAAGCTATTGATGTTTTAAAGAAAAAAATGGAAGATATAGATCCGGATGTAGTTTTATCAATAGGCCAGGCCGGGGGCGAAACTGATATAAGAGTTGAAAGAGTAGCTATTAATATAAATGATGCAAGGATTTCTGATAATGAGGGAAATGAACCTGTGGATGCCACTATTTTTGAAGATGGTAAAAATGCTTATTTTTCGAATTTGCCGATAAAAGCAGTTGTTCAAAAAATACAAGATGATGGAATACCTGCACATGTTTCAAATTCTGCCGGAACATTTGTGTGCAACAATCTTATGTACGGATTACTATATTTAGCTGAAAAAAAATATAACAATATCCGGGGTGGTTTTATACATGTACCATTTATACCCTCACAGGTAGTAGATAAAAAGAATAAACCTTCAATGAATCTTGATGATATAGAGAAAGCTATAAAACTAGCTATAAAAGCTGTACTTGAAAATAATAATGATATTACAAAGACCGGTGGATCATTACATTAAAATTTTTACTCGAAATTTTCTTTAAAATTTATTTTTGGAATTAAATGATCGTTAACCAGAAATGGAATATAAAAAATAATAAAAATAATAAAAACTATAATTTCAATATTTAAAATATACCACGGCCATTCGTTTAAAAAGTTCATCAGAGAAAAGCCAGAAGGTTTATGAGAGAGATAGAAATAGTTTCCTCCTGTAATTATATTGATTAAAGCAATAAATGGTATTGCTACATTTAAGTAAATAAAAGTTTTAATAACTGATTTGAAATCTGGACGGTATTTCTTTATTGCAGTCATATATAGTACTGCCGTTAGCATCCCCCCGTGACCTATGAAAAATTTTATGTATCCAAAATGGGGAAAATTATACGGAAGATCCGGAGTAATTAATGCAGGTAGAGATGCACCCAGCCCTATAAAATACATGATTTTATATAGTTTTCTGCTATCTAAAAAAAGCATAACAGCTATGAAAATATTTGCCAATCTGCATAGATGAAATGGTAGAGAAATACCCATATCAAACTGACTGGTAAATATATACCATAATATAAGAGATAGTTCAGCTAACAGTAGAATTATACCGAGGGTAATTCTAAAATATTTATCTTTTTGAAAAGAATATTTTTTTTTAAACAAGAAATATATAAAAAAATTGAAAAAAATTATTATAACAATTGCTAGAAAATGAGTATTTGAAAATACTTCAAAGGTCTTCATTGCCTCTGGAGAAAAATATTTATTCATAAGAATCCTTTTTATAAAATTCTATTAATATCATAACAAAATTGAATAGATTGAAAACACAAAAAAATAAAAGCTGTGAGGGTATATCTTAATTATCCAGAGTCAAAAAATAAGAAGCAAAAGCAATAAATTTGCTCCTGCTTCCTGACTGATTGCTTTATTTTGATAATTTATTGATAATAGCCTTCATATAAGCAGGTAGATCTTTAGGAGTTCTACTTGTTACAAGATTCTTGTCAATTACAACTTCTTTATCCTCCCACTTAGCTCCTGCATGTTTTAAATCATCTTTTATTGCAGATACACTTGTTACTTTGGAACCATTGATAATGTCTGAGGATGCCAGAACCCAACCCGCATGACATATTGTTCCAATAAGTTTATTGGACTGATTCATTTCTTTAATGATATTTTTTACTTCTGGAAATCTTCTTAATCTATCTGGAGCCCAGCCTCCGGGGATTAATACTCCATCATAATCCTGAGGATTAACATCCTTGAAGCTGTAGTCAGATTTTATTGGCATACCGTGTTTCCCGGTGTATTTTTGATCCGCTTTATTTCCTATTATATCCACCTTGATATTTTCTTCTTTTAATCTCAATAAAGGATAATAAAGTTCGATATCCTCAAACTGATTTGCAGCAAATATCATTACTTTCTTATTACTTAAATCCATAAAAACTCCTTTCTTTTTTTAATTGAAAAGTATACTATATTATAATAGATTGGTTCTATCAGTAAAGAGATAAAAAATCACTTGCAGGATTTTCGTGACAGAAGCACATTTAAGAAGTTCTCACAGGTAACGCATGATGCGTAACTGAAAAAATTACTAATTATACAAATTGGCGATGCGATTTTCAAACTAAGAATAAGTTTAAAACTAAGAATTAAGCAAGGATCTGAGAAAATTTAAAAAATTCAAAATTTAATTTGTAAAACAACTAAATTAATGAATCGTGAAAAGTAAATAGTTTAAATGTTTAACTTCCGAAGAATACATCTTAAAGGTTAAAAAAGAAGTTTATGGAATTTCACTTCGATTCACTCCGGCCAAAATATGCATAGTTGTATCAAATAAGTAATGAAAATTTCTAATGAAAGAAATTATTTAAGATAATTAAAAATTGAAAATTAATAAATCTAAACCCTCCTTGGAAAACACTTTAAAGATTATACAAGAAAACTATTTTTGATAATTTTCATTTGAACATCGAATTTTGGATTATTCAATTTCGAAAATCACGAAGTGATTTTAATAGGTTATTAATTCTTCAAAGAGAAAATGTTTAAGTTTTATTATGTTAGTATTTTAATTTTGGTGGTTTTTACTTCAAAGGAAAAGCTTTTAAATTTTGTAAGTTCTGCATTATTCCGATCTCATGTATTATGGGAAACCAATTGATGCGATGTTTTTTCTTTGTGCACTGTGCGTTCTATGATTTGGTTTAAAAATTGTGTATGTAATTTTTAAATCGAACCTCGAATCTCGATGGTTTATCCCCCCTATTAATAGGACAAAATCTTTCATTTGAAATTTAAGCTTTAAAATTATATTATTTTTTTTGAATCTCCGGCTTTTGATTATACCATTACAAATGCTTAGAGTTTCATTTCGGAACCCAGGTTTTTCTTTTAATTATTCGTCTGGTGAGAAGGAGGAGGTTTATCAAAATAATATAATTTATTAAATATTTGATTTATAAGTCTCAAGTTTTGTCCAGCCAACTAGGGGAGAAGACATCGAAAATCGAGTTTCGGGAAATTGGGAAAGCGATTTTATAGCGTTGACAAAAACCATAAATAAGATTA
>CAZMFS010000224.1:0-3991 GCA_964565585.1 uncultured bacterium | reverse complement strand
GAAGAAAAAGTTACTATGGAGGGTGCTAAGGGAGCTTATATTCAGTGGTTGGTTTCTGAAGATGATGATGCAGAAAATTTTGCTATGAGAAGATTCCGAATTGAAAAAGGTGGTTATACACCGTTTCATAAACATCCCCATGAGCATGAGACATATATATTAAGCGGTGAAGGTGTTATGGTTACAGAAAATGGCAAAAAAGAGATAAGCGAAGGCTCTTTCCTTTTTGTAAAACCGTATGAAAAACATCAATTTAAAAATACAGGCGATGATGAACTAGTATTTTTATGCATGATTCCAATTGTTGATAGTCAATGTTAAGTTAAGGAGGATAAAATGATACGTACAAGATTTGCACCGTCTCCTACCGGTAAATTACATGTAGGTGGAGCAAGAACAGCACTTTTCAATTATTTATTTACAAAACATCATGGAGGTATAAATGTATTACGAATCGAGGATACCGATCAGGATAGATCCACAAAGGAAAGTGAAAAAAAGTTAATAGAACAGCTTGAATGGCTGGGGCTTGATTGGGATGAAGGACCTGGAATGGGAGGTCCACACGGTCCATACAGGCAATCAGAAAGAACAGAGATATATAAAGAATATGCACAGAAGCTGGTAGATATGAAAGCAGCTTATTACTGCTATTGCACTGATGAAGAGCTGGAAGAAAAACGTGAAAAAGCAAAAAAGGAAGGAAGACCACCTATATATGATGGACATTGTAGAAATCTTACAGATGAACAAATAAAAAAATATGAAGAAGAGGGTAGAAAGCCTGTAATAAGGTTTAAAGTTGATAAAACTAAAGAAATTAGTTTTTATGATAAGATTCATGGAGAAATAAATATTGAAGAGGGTGGAGTTGGAGATTTTGTATTATTGAGAAGCGATGGTCTACCGGTTTATAATTTTGCCGTTGTAATAGATGATCATTTAATGAAAATTACTCATGTATTAAGGGGGGATGACCACTTATATAACACTCTTAGACAGGTTATGATTTATGATACATTTGGATGGGAAAGACCCGAATTTGCACATTTATCTATGATACTGGCTCCGGACAGATCTAAACTTTCAAAAAGATCAGGTGTGAAAAATACATTTGTTAAAGAATTTAAAGAAGATGGATATTTAACGGAAGCTCTAATAAACTTTTTAGCTCTTCTTGGATGGTCACCGGATGGAGAGAGAGAAATTTTATCAAAAGAAGAAATGATAGAGGAGTTTTCTCTGGACAGAGTATCCCCCAGTGCGGCAGTATTTGATGTAAAAAAGTTAAAATGGATGAATGGTAAATATATAAGAAATATAGATGATGAAAAATATTACGAGCTTGTGAGACCTTTCATAGATGAGTATTATTATTATGAAAATGAAAAGAAATTTAGAAAAGCAGCTGATCTTGTAAGAGATTCTATAGATATCTTGAGTGAAGTAAAAGATGAGCTTAAGGGAATCCTTAAGAATAAAGACGGAGAATATGACCTTGAGTACAGCAAAGAAATTAGAAATAAGTTTAACGAATATAATGGAAAAGAGATAATCAAAGAATTCTTAAAGCTATTAAAAAAGAGAAATGAAAAGTATATAGACCTCCGTGAAGTTTATAAAAAGTTACAGGATAAAGTCGATGCAAGCGGCAAAGAGCTTTTTCGATCCTTAAGGATACCTGTTCTTGGAAAAGAACACGGTTTTGATATGGTAGAACTTTTCTCCTCAATTGAAAGAGAAGAGATAATAAGAAGGTGTGAAAGTTTTATATGTTAATATATGGGAAAAATGTTTTTCAGGAAACTGTAAAAAAGAATTATAGCTTAATAAAAAAAATATATATAAAAAGGGGAGAAAAAGATTTTTATCTCTCCTTTCTTGATAGCAGAGAGAAGGTAAATATAGTAGAGGGTCATTTTTTTAAAAACAATTTGGAAAATAAAAAGCATCAAAATGTTGCTCTTGAAATTAAAAATTTCCCATTAAAAAACCATAAATATCTTAAAAACAATTTTAAACAAAATAGCTTATACGTAATTCTTGATTCTATAAAGGATCCTAATAACCTTGGAAGTATAATTCGGACAGCATATGGTTTGGACATTGATGGGATTATAATTACAAAGGACAGAACTGTTGGGGTTACACCTGCAGTATTTTCTGCCTCTTCAGGTTATGTCAATTGTATTCCTATTATCGAGATTACAAATCCTTCCAATATGATTAAAATGTTTAAAGAGTGGACCTACTGGACGGCATATGTAGATATGAATGGTGAAAAAAACATAAAGTCGGATAGTTTTAATATTTCTCTTCCACTGATAGTCGCGTTTGGTAGTGAAGGTCAGGGAGTTAGAGATCTTTATAAAAAGAAGTGTGATTTTTCAATCTCAATACCTCAGAAAAAGGATTTTGATTCTTTTAATTTATCTATTGCTGCTGGAATTACCATGTGGGAACTTTCCAAATTAAAAGCATGATACCTGGATAGAATTTGATTACAGGGAGGATTTAATGAAGAATATTTGGAAGGAAAATTTTAAAATTAGAACGTATGATGTGGATATAAACAACAGGATAAAGCTCAATTCGATGATAAATTTTATTCAGGAGGCAGCGGCAAATCATGCAACTCATTTAAATGTGGGTAGGAATCAGCTTATAAAAGAGAACCTTTTTTGGGTACTCTCAAGGGCTAAAATTATCATAAAAAAATACCCTGAACTTGATGAAGAATTGGAAGTAAAAACATGGCCCAAAGGGGTAAATAAACTATTTTTTCTCAGGGATCTAGAAATTAAAAACTCCAAAAAAGAGTTAATAGCTAATGCAACTACATCCTGGCTGATAATTGATACTGAAAGAAATAGACCACAGCGTCCCGCTGTGATAAGTGATCGGTTTTCTGATTATCCTGATAAACACGCAATTAAGGAGATCCCCAAAAAAATTCCTGATGTTGAGGATAAAACTCTCTGTTTGAATAAAACTGTTAGATATACTGATCTGGATGTTAATAATCATATGAATAATGTAAAATATGTGGAACAGATATTAAATAGCTTTTCTGAATCATTCTATAATAAAAAAGAGATAAAAGAATTACAGATAAATTTTCTTAATCAGTGTAAATATGGAGATGTTTTAAAAGTATACAAGAAGGAATATGAGAAAAACAAATTTTATATTGAATCAAAGAAAACAAAAGAAAAGAAACCTGTTTTTAAATCTCTAATTGAAACCGGATGATATTTTAATCTTTGACTTAGTATTTGCGTAAGTGTGTGTTAAAAAAATTCCTGTCGGAATATTTTAGACCCAGAATTAGAACCAGTTGGCTTACCCTCTTCCTCTCATCTATTACTTATACACACAAAATATTAGTAATAAGATGATCCTTTAAAGCCCTTAATTCATTTTCTAGTATACATGACTAGAACCAGATAAGCTTTTAATAGTAATTCCTCCGAAGAAAATATTTAAATGTTTACATTTGAAGCATATAAAAAATTCATAAAGATTCCTAGAGATGTAAGGAAATTATTATTTTTTATCTTCAAAGGGGTTGCTTGCAAGCTCATAACTAGGTATTTGTTTTGTGGCTTTACTTCTGTCACTCAAAAATTGTTATAGCAATTTATATATTCGAACATGAACTACTAGCACTAACAACTAAAATCATGAAAGCGATTTTTTTATTGTATATTTTTAGATTATAAATATAATATCATCGGTGATTACTGTTTATGAGTTTTTTAGAGCTTACAAAAAAAGAAAAAAAAGTATTTATACATATAATGATATCGGCTTTTTTCTATGGTTTTTTTCTTAGTTTTATTCTGATAAAGGAAATAATAGCCAGAAAAGCGCTTATAGCCTCAGATTTTCAGTTATCTCTACTTGTAATGATTTTTCCGGTTACCAGCATGTTCTCAATTTGGTGGGGACGGATATTGGAGAAGGCAAGGAATAAATCAAAGTATTTTTT
>CAZMFS010000223.1:0-3995 GCA_964565585.1 uncultured bacterium | reverse complement strand
AAGAAATTACCTTTAATCTTTTATCTTTTATGCTATAACTTATAAGCTATTTACTCACTTTTGACTATTTACTAAAAAATCACGAAGTGATTTTTAATCAATTGTCAATTTCAAATTATCTTTGCTAATTTGAACACTTGTTATAATTCATTTCTTGAAAATTATGTTTTTAAATTTATAATGGAATAGGTATAAATAAGGTTGGACAAAGAGTGGTAAAAAATAATAATTTTTCAAATTGGAGATAATAAATGAATAAAAATAATTTACCTTTTGTATCGGTAATTGTGCCGGTTTATAATGCTGAAAATTATATAAGAAATTGTGTTGATAGTTTAATAGAACAAACTTATCCCGATGATAGGTATGAAATAATTTTTGCCGACAACGGTTCGAGTGATAGTACAGTAACTATACTCAATAATTATCCTGTTAAGGTAGTAGTGGAAAGTGATATTCAGGGAGCTGCTGCAGCAAGAAACAAAGGGATAAAAGAATCTAAAGGGGAAGTGCTTGCATTTACAGATGATGATGTGGTTGCTGATAGAAAATGGCTCTCTAACGGGATAAAACATCTTCTTGAAGAAAACAAAAAGGGTAGTAAATCGGTTATACTGGGTAGAGCTATACCTTTGAAAAAGGGTAATTTAAATGTATTTGCAAAGTATGATATAATTACTTCCTTTGATTACAGGAATAATTTCAAGAGCTGGAATTTTTTTCTCACCAAAGAAGCTATGGAAGATATCGGATATTTCAATTCTGAACTTATAGCTGCAGAGGATACCGAATGGGGAGAAAGAGCTAAAGCTAGTGATTACAGAATAGAATATTATGAAGATGTTATCATTTTTCATCCGGTAAGGGATAGTTTTAAACAGCTTTTAAAAAAGCAGTATAGAATAGGAACCGGAATCGAGTATAACAAAAATAAAAAGCATATTTTTGCTAAAATTTTTTATGAGATAAAAAAAATAACGCTTATGAATTTTTTTGTAATAAAGCTGCTTTTAAAAGCAATGCATAAAAATAGAATTGTTATTTTTGATTTTTTTAAGCTCGTACCTGTGGTGTTTATTTTTAGTTTTGCTACCTCCCTGGGGAGGATGAAGCAATTTAAAAAGTAAATAATTAAATGGATGGAATATAAGTTTGGAGGAGAATATGAAAGGAATTATATTAGCAGGAGGTTCGGGTACTAGACTGTATCCACTAACTCATGTGACAAGCAAACAGCTTCTACCGGTATATGACAAGCCGATGATTTATTATCCGCTATCTACTTTAATGCTTGCAGGAATAAGGGAGATCTTAATAATATCCACACCGGAGGATACTCCGAGATTTAAAGAACTTTTTGGTGATGGTTCCCAGCTCGGACTTGATTTGAGTTATGCCGTACAGGAAGAACCAAACGGTTTAGCAGAAGCATTTATTATAGGAGAAGAATTTATAGGGGATGATAATGTTTCTCTGATACTTGGAGATAATATTTTCTACGGTCACGGCCTTACTGATCTGCTTCAGAATGCTTCAAAACTTGAATCCGGAGCCAGAGTATTTGGATATTATGTAAACAATCCCGGAAGATACGGAGTTGTAGAATTTGATGAAAATAAAAATGTTATAAGTCTGGAAGAGAAACCGGATAATCCAAAATCAAACTATGCCGTTGTAGGATTGTATTTCTATGATAATAAAGTTGTAGATATTGCAAAAAATATTGAGCCTTCCGATAGAGGAGAGCTTGAGATTACGGATGTAAATAAAACCTATTTGAAAGAAAATAATCTTGATGTTGAGCTCATGGGAAGAGGATATGCATGGCTTGATACCGGAACACATCAGGCAATGACTGATGCGGGTAACTTTGTTAAGGCAATTGAGGACAGACAGGGATTGAAAATTGGCTGTGTAGAAGAAGTAGCCTACCGCATGGGTTATATAGATGAAGATCGGTTAAAAGATTTAGCTCAACCGCTTCTTAAAAACAGCTACGGTGAGTATCTTCTTAAACTTCTTGATAGAAAGGGCAAACATGCCTTTTAAATTCGAAGAAACTGATATCAAAGAAGTTAAAATTATTATACCAAAAGTTTTTGAAGATAAACGCGGATATTTCTGTGAAACATACAAACAAAGCGATTTTTTGAAAAACGGGATTAAAGAAGTTTTTGTACAGGATAATCAATCTTATTCTAAAAAGAATGTATTGAGGGGACTGCACTATCAGCTGCCTCCGTATCAGCAGGGGAAGCTGGTAAGATGTATTAGCGGAGAAATATTTGATGTAGCTGTAGATATAAGAGAAGGTTCTGAAACCTTTAAAAAATGGATAGGAATAAATCTTAGTTCGGTGAATAAAAAAATGATTTATATACCACCAGGATTTGCACACGGTTTTTATACATTGAGCGAAACAGCAACTATACACTATAAGGTAACCGAGGAATATGCCCCAGAATATGATAGTGCTATTAAGTGGAACGATGAGGATATCGGAATAGAATGGCCCTCTGGAGAAAAAATTGTTTCAGAAAAGGATAGAAATGCAAAAAGTTTAAGGGAAGCGAAACTTCTATGAACAATAAAAGAAAGAAAATCTGGCTGGTTGGAAATAAAGGGATGCTGGGAAAGCAGATAGAAAAAAAACTTCTCACCGACGGGATTAGTTTTATAGCCACTGATAAAAATACAGATATAACAAATTTAGAAGAAGTTGAAAATTTTGTGGATGATAGAGATTTTGATGTAGTAATTAATTGTGCTGCATATACTGCAGTTGATAGAGCTGAAGATGAAGAAATGCTGGCTTATGAAATCAACTCCGAAGGTCCGAAGAATCTTGCTATAGCTGCGAAAAAGGCAAACGCAGAACTTATTCACTTTTCTACGGATTATGTATACAGCGGTAACAAGGCCGGTAAGTATACTGAAAATGATCGAACAGATCCAATATCAGTTTATGGGCAGACAAAACTAAAAGGCGAGGAAAATATACAAAAAGAACTGGATAATTATTATATATTAAGGCTTAGCTGGCTGTATGGGGTTTATGGAAACAATTTTGTAAAAACCATGGTTAAACTTTTTAAGAACCATGAAGAGATTACCGTGGTAAATGATCAGAGGGGATCTCCTACTTATTGTAAGGCTCTTGCTAAAAATATTGTAAAATTAATCAAAAGCGAAAATAAAAGCTACGGAGTTTATAATTACAGCGATGAAGGGGACATAAGCTGGTATGATTTTGCACTGTGTATAAAGAATATAACTAAATCCATAGATAATCTTGATAGTAGCGTGAAAATAAAACCTATACCATCTTCGGAATTTCCGCAGAAAGCAGATAGGCCAAAAAATTCTGTTATGGATAAAAGTAAAATAAAGAAAAATTTAAGTTTTAAAATTGCTAACTGGGAATCTAATTTGATAGAATATTTTAAGGAGTGGGAGAAGATAGATTATGAGGGAATTTGATAATATACTTGTAACTGGCGGGGCAGGATTTATAGGATCTAATTTCATAAGATATGTTTTAAACGAGACGGATTTTGAGGGTAGAATAATAAATTATGATAAACTAACCTATGCCGGAAATAAAGAAAGTTTAAGAGATATTGAAAATAAATTTAATGAAGAAGGGTATGTTTTTATAAAGGGTGATATCTGCGATGATAAAAAAATGAAGGAAGTATTTAAAAAATACAATATAGATTGTGTTGTCAACTTTGCGGCTGAATCCCACGTGGATAGATCAATCTATGGACCTAAAGAGTTTATAAATACAAATATTATAGGAACTTTTACCCTTCTGGAAGCTGCAAGGAAACACTGGATTGAAGATGGTGAGGATGATAAATCAAAATTGTTTCATCATGTATCAACAGATGAAGTTTATGGAAGCCTGGATGATGAGGGATATTTTCATGAGGATACTGCATATGATCCAAGAAGTCCCTATTCAGCATCGAAAGCATCCTCGGATCATCTTG
>CAZMFS010000222.1:0-4003 GCA_964565585.1 uncultured bacterium | reverse complement strand
TATTACAATAAAAATCATTTAGTTATTTACAGATAAGATGTTTACCTTTTTATTATAATATTAGAAAATGTAAATATCCTTCTATTTCAGCAGATGATAGTGGTTATAAACAATAATAGTAATTATTTAAAAGAAAGAAGGATTTAATTATTTATGAAAAAAAAGAAATTTAATGAACTAGGAATATCAAAAAAGATTAAAAAAGCTGTTGAAGATATGGGTTTTGAAGAAGCAACTCCCATTCAAACACAGGCTATACCAGAAATTATTAAGGGAAAGGATGTAATAGGACAGGCACAGACCGGTACGGGAAAGACTGCCGCATTTGGGATACCTATACTTGAAAAAATTGAACCGAAAAACAAAAATGTACAGGTGCTGATACTTTGTCCTACCAGGGAACTAGCTATTCAGGTATCGGAGGAGATAAGAAGATTAGCTAGATATATGAAGGATATTAATATTCTACCGGTTTATGGAGGACAGTCTATTAAGCATCAGATTAAAACACTTAATAAGGGAGCGCAGATTGTAATAGGAACTCCCGGTAGAACAATGGACCATATGAGAAGGAAAACATTAAAATTGGATAATTTAAACATGATTGTGCTGGATGAAGCCGATGAAATGTTGAATATGGGATTTAGAGATGATATTGAAACCATACTAAGAGGAATTAAAGGAAAAAGACAAACTGTATTTTTCTCTGCTACTATGCCCAGATCAATACTAGCTTTAAGAAAAAAGTATCAGAATAATCCACAAATTATAAAAGTTATACATAAAAAATTAACAGTTCCGAATATAGAACAGGCGTATTTCAAGGTAAACAGAAGAAAAAAGCTGGAAGCTTTGACCAGAATAATAGATATTCATGGACCTGATAGAACTCTGGTATTCTGTAATACAAGAAAGAAAGTGGATAAGCTGGCTATACAGCTTCAGGCAAGAGGTTATTTTGCTGATAATATTCATGGAGGATTGAGTCAACCTCAAAGAAACAGAGTTATGAAGAAGTTTAAAAATGGAACTGTTGAAATTCTTGTAGCTACAGATGTTGCAGCAAGGGGAATCGATATAAATAATATAGAGATCGTCTTTAATTATGATATCCCTCAAGATGAAGAATATTATGTACATAGAATCGGAAGAACAGGTAGAGCCGGTAAAGAAGGTTCAGCATTTACTTTAGTTTCTGGAAAGGAAATTTACAAATTAAAAAGTATTCAAAAATATACAAAGACAAAAATAAAAAGAAGATCTGTACCTTCACCTGATGATGTGGAAGAAGTAAAAATGAATCTCCTTCTTGAAAGCGTTTTTAAGATGTTAAATGAAGATGATTTTTCTACTGAAAAGGAGATTATTAATGAGATTATAAAAGAAGATTTTACGGCAGTTGATATAGCATCTGCATTATTAAGACTTAATATGGAGCAGGATAAAAAAGAAGATATTGAGACGGATAATGGGTTTAGAGAAACAGGTGCCGAACCGGGAATGGTAAGATTCTTTATAAATGTAGGTAAAAATAAGGGAATAGCTCCAGGAGATGTAGTTGGAGCTATTGCTGGGGAAACAGGTATCGCAGGTGGATTAGTTGGGTTGATAGATATCCATGATAGATATACTTTTGTTGAGGTGCCAAGAGATCATGCAAAACAGGTTTTAATGGTTATGAATAACAACAGAATCAAAGGTAAGAACATAAGCATGGAACCTGCAAATGCAAAATAAAAAAAATGCTTTGAATAGATAATAGAATTGATTTGAGGTTATCGATTCAATTTCGATAACCTCTATTTTCTTCTGCTGTATATATACTGAATCACAGAAAATATTATTCAATAAATACCATAGCAAAATAATCAGGTATTTCTTCCTCATTATGTAAAACTTCTATTTCATATCCATTATTTCTTACTGTTTTATAAACATCAATACCACAGGCTTCAAGGGAGGGACGAATTTCTTCTGGATAAGGACATGGTGATTCACAATCTTCTATTTCACATCTTTTACACGGACCACATGCAAGACCTAATGCCTTATAGTATCCATCCAGAAATATTTCATGTTCTAATTTAACGACTATATCCTGCATTTCGGGGTCATTGTGTCCGTGAAGTAATAGCGTATAATTAAATTCATCAACCATTTTTTCAGTTTCATCTACAGATGGGACATTTGGGGGACATGTTAATCTTTCTCCATAAGAATCACAGCCAAAACGGCATTTCCACCTTACAGCATGAGAAACTTCAATGGTATCAGCAGAGATTATTTTTGCATCTTCAACTCCTAATTTAATTGCTCTATCAATATATTTATTAAATTCAGACATAAATACCTCCTTTTTTTTGTTATTTGATTACTTATTTTTATAATAACATGGATATTAATTAATTTTAGTTTTTTATTTTTATTATTGATATATAGTTGTTTATTAAAATGAGGTAATACAAAATTATATTAATTTATGTATTAGCTTTAATAAGAAAGCATTTATTGAAAAAGTTTTTCGAAATTGGATTTTGAAAAACCTAGTATCACTTAAAATTTGTAAAACAAATTTTAATACCGAAGGAGGGACTCGAACCCTCACAGGCGCTAGGGCCCATTGGATTTTGAATCCAACGCGTCTACCAATTCCGCCACTTCGGCCTTGAAGCTGGAAAAATTATATAATATAATTTCTTTGTGTCAAGCTTTTTAACATAAAAGGAGGCAATATGAAGTCATATAAAAGAGAATTATGGTTTAATACCGATAATAGAGTAGAATTTATAAATATTACCAGAAAAGTTCAAAAAGCTCTTAATGAAAGCGATATAAAGGAAGGAATCTGTCTTGTAAATCCCATGCATATTACTGCAAGCGTTTTTATAAACGATGCGGAAAGAGGACTGCATGAGGATTATAAAAAGTGGCTTGAAAAATATGTTCCACACAATCCCTCTCTTTATAAACATAATAATACGGGAGAAACAAATGCAGATGCACATATCAAGAGACAAATTATGGGAAGAGATGTAACTGTTGCTGTTACGGAAGGTAAGCTGGATTTTGGTCCATGGGAACAGATATTTTATGGAGAGTTTGATGGACAGAGAGATAAACGTGTGCTTATTAAAATTATTGGAGAATAAAAAATTAAATATATTAATATTACAGACCTGCATATAGGTGAAAAAAATGAAAATACATACAATATAGATACACGGTATAATTTTCTTTTATTATTAAATCATTTTGATAAATTGGATTTTGAAAGGATTGTAATTACAGGTGATCTGGCGTTTAGAAAACCATCCGAATCTATCTATAACTGGATTAAAAATAAATTAGAGAAAAAAAATTATAACTATTTGATAATACCAGGAAATCATGATGATCCTGATCTGATTTCTAGAGTTTTTGGCTTAAAATTAAATAATGAACAGTTATATTACTATATTATTCAAAAAAGGTATTTAATATTTTTTTTGGATACTTCGGATTCTACAGTTAGTAAAAAACAGATTGCGTTTATTAATAAAGTTTCTAATAAAAATAAGGACAAAGAGATAATAATATTTATGCACCATCCTCCGGTTAATACAGGATGTATTTATATGGATCGAAAGTATCCACTGATGAATATGAATGAGTTTCAAAAAGTAATGGAAGAGATTGATAGATTAACTCATATTTTCTGCGGACATCAACACTGTAGCAGGAATATTCAATATGGAGATATCGAAATTTTTATAACTCCATCTACATTTTTTCAGATAGATTGCAGTCTTGAATCATTTAGAGTTGAAAGTTATAATATAGGATATAGGATAATAGAGTTTGATAATAAATATGTGGATACTCGCTTGAATTATTTAGAGATGGGGGAAAATGGAAAATAGAACAATTGTTCATGTTGATATGGATGCATTTTTTGCTTCTATTGAGCAGCTTGATAATCCAGAATACAGAAACAAACCTATAATTGTAGGAGCAGATCCTAAAA
>CAZMFS010000221.1:0-4016 GCA_964565585.1 uncultured bacterium | reverse complement strand
ATTTTTTAATAACTTAATTGCATTATTTAGATTCTCTTTTTTTGTATATAGTATCCCAACAAAAAGCATAACTTTTTCAATATTTCTATCAATTTTTCCCAAAATATCACCTATTTCAAATTGTTCTTAACAGTTTTAATTAAATCTTCAGTTCCTAAACCGGCGGCCTTATATACTTCTTCATAAGGACCGGATTTTCCATACTCAGTTACTCCCATTTTTATCAAATTTATGTTAGAATATTTATTTGTTAACAAAAAATCAGATAGAATAGTACCGAAACCGTTGTGAATATTATGGTCCTCATAGGTTATAAACAAATCGGTATTTAGTGAACCTTTTATCGACTCTTTATCAAGTTCTAAAGGAGAGGATACATTTACAATTCTTGTAGATATACCATCTTTTAATAATTCTTCATGTGCTTTTAATGCATAAGGCAGCAAAGATCCATATGTAAATATCGTAACATCATCTCCATCTCTTATTATATCGTATTTACCATATTTATAATCATATTTACTGTCAAAGAATATTTCACCGCTCTGCCTTGATAAAATTGGAGCTTTTGCTCTACCCATTCCAACAAAATAATTTCCATATTTATTCGAAATATCTCGTATTACTCTATCAGTTTGATTGGGATCAGCAGGGATTATTACCTTAAAATCAAAAAAAGACCTGAACAACCCTAAATAATTAATAGATTGATGAGTTTTCCCATCTTCTCCCACATTTAAACCCAGGTGCGTGGCTATAACTTTTAGATTGGTTTTGTTTATTTCATTAAGTCTTAATTGATTGAAAACTTCATCAACAGCAAATACACCAAAATCAGCCCAAAATGTAAGAAATCCGTTCAAAGATAATCCTCCGGAGATAGAAGCAGCGCTGTGTTCCTGAATTCCCAGCTGAAAGAAATATTCAGAAAATTCATTTGAGAAATTTTTGGTTCTAACCGAGCCGCTCAAATCACAGTCAAAAACCGCTATCTTTCCCTTATTGTTTTTTGTAATATTCAATAATGCATTTCCAAAAGCAGTTCTATTACCTAATTTCTCATTTTTTTCATATACTATTTTATTCTTAACATCTATTTCCGGAATATTTATAGGCTTACAGGCCTTAAATTCAATGTTTTCATTTTTTTCTCTTTTCTCCTCATATTTATTTAAATCATTTTCTAATCCAAGCTCATCAAGAGCATTATCAAGTAATTTTTTGCTTAATGCCTGCCCATGCCATTTTTCATCATTCTGCATGAAACTTACACCTTTACCCATTGAAGTTCTTGCTATAATAGCTACAGGTTTTACTGAAGTATGTACAGAATATCTCAATGCTTTATATATAGCACTAAAATCGTGTCCATCAATATCTATAACTTCCCAGCCGGTAGCTTCATATTCAGACTTCAGCTCCTGCATCATAATATCATGAACGGAACCCGAGATCTGAAGCTGATTAAAATCAATTATAATTGTTAAACTGGATAAATTGTATTTTCTTGCAATACGGCGGGATTCAACTATCTGCCCTTTTTGCTGTTCACCATCCCCCATTAAGACAAAAGTATGAGCCTCTGATGATTTTAATTTATTTGCCATAGCAATTCCTACTGCTGAAGAAAATCCCTGACCCAGATTTCCTGTGTTCAATTCAACACCAGGTACTTTTTTATCAACATGTCCTTCAAAAGGAGAACCGGTTTTTCTAAAATAAGAAATTGCATCCTCAATATTAAAAAAATTATTTCTTCCAAGAATTGAATAAACTGCAGGAGATATATGTCCGTTAGAAATTACCACTCTATCCCTATCTTCCCTGCAGGGAGCTTCGGGATCTATATTTGCATAATTATATATTGTTGCTAGAATATCTATAGATGACATAGATCCACCGGGATGACCGCTGTCTGCCAGCGTGGTCATTTTTAGTATATCTCCTCGACATAATTTTGTAAGAGCCTTTAATTCCTTAATATCTTCTTTGGGTAAAGTTTCATACTGGAACGAATTATTATTCATAATTTAGTCCTCCTCTTTCCGAAAAGAAATATACATCATTTATATTTAAAATCAATACATATTCTACTATTTTATGGTTAACAAAATTATACTCTACTTGCCCGGACATACTTTTTCAATTTTTTTATCAATATTCTGCTCACCATAAGCTTTATCAAAATAATCAGAAAATTCTTTTGCCAATTCATCAGCTTTTTTTTCATAAGCTTTTTTATCCTCCCATGTTTTCTTCTGCTGTAAAATTTCTGAAGGTACATTTGGACAACTTTTTGGAATATGTAGATGAAATCTACTATCAACTGTATACTCTGCTTCCTCAAGTTTTCCATTTAAAGCAGCATCAACCATTGCTCTGGTATATTTTAAATCTATTCTATGTCCTATACCGTAACTACCCCCAATCCATCCAGTATTAATCAAGTAAACGGAAGTATCATATTTTTGTATTTTTTCTCCAAGCATTTCGGCATACATAGAAGGTTTAGCAGGCATAAAGGGTTGTCCAAAAAATCTTGAAAAGACAGCAACCGGTGTATCGATACCTGTTTCAGTACCTGCCAGTTTGCTCGTATAGCCCATTAAAAACCACAGCATAGCCTGATTTTTCGATAACTTTGAAATCGGAGGCAATACACCGTAAGCATCGGCTGTTAAAAATAAAATTGTTTCCGGATGTCCGGATTTAGAAGACTCCTTTATATTTGAAAGATATCTAAGAGGATAAGAAGCTCTTGAATTTGGAGTTAACCTATCATCAAAAAAATCATATTCACCATTTGGATATACCATGGCATTTTCTACAATTACACCATGATTTAAATAATTATCCTCATGCATCACAGCATTATATATTTCGGGTTCTTCATCTTTTGATAGATCAATAAGTTTAGCATAACAACCATTTTCAAAATTAGCTATTCCGTTTTCACTCCATCCGTGCTCATCATCTCCTAATAGAGCACGATTAGGATCGGCACTTAATGTGGTTTTCCCTGTTCCTGATAAACCAAGAAGTAGGGCTGAATCTCCATTTTTACCTTCATTTGCAGAACAGTGAAGCGGTAATATGTTCTCAAATGGTAAATAATAGTTCATAACGGTAAACAGCATCTTTTTTAAACTCCCCATATATGCTGAACCGATTATCACACCTAATCTTCTCTCAAAATCCATAGCGACTATCATATCTGAGGTCCTACCATCCTTTAAAGTCCTCAGTTTACTGTCATATTTTTCTCTATCCAGCTTTTTATATGGAAGCACTATCACTGTAAATTTTTTATCAAAAAAGATACTTTTATCGATATCATCCGGTACCGGTCTAAACATATTATATGAAAGAAGCGCAGAAAGTGAAAAATCAGTGATTGTTCTTACCGGTAATGCATATTCAGAATCTGCACCAATTACCCTATCAGTAATAGTAATTTCTGTTTCATCCACTAACATGTTAAGTGCATCATTAAATGCCATATCAAAAGTTTCTTCATCAACAGGTATATTGTTTGGTGAAGTCCAGTCAATATTATCTTTGTTTTCCTCTCTTTTCACAATAACTGTATCTTTTGGACTTCTTCCCGTTGATTCAACGGGAGTCCAGGTAGCAAGACTACCATTTTTTGCCACCATTGCTTCATTTTTTCTAACAGAATCAGAAATCACTGTTTCTCTATCAGGATTAACCTGAATATCCCCATTTTTACTTTTTAAAATTTTTTCTAACCTCTTGTGCAAATTTCCCATAACCACCCTCCTAATTATTTTTTTCAGCTATATTTTTGCATATAATTATATTAATTCAAGATTTTATTAAATTATTTTAGTAGTAGGAAAATTACCTTCTTTAAAAATTCTCTGTTGTATATAAAGAAGTAAAATTGATTGAATTTACTTGACATCTGTCGTATTAATAATATTATTATAAACACATGGGAACGCTAGTCTTTATCCTTTTATTATTGCTTATTTTGTCCGGTTTTTTTTCAGGTT
>CAZMFS010000220.1:0-4055 GCA_964565585.1 uncultured bacterium | reverse complement strand
ACCTTGTCAATTTTCTCATATCAAATCACCTCCTTTTTATGCAAGATTGTAATCTTCAGAAGAATTTTTTGAGCAGGTTTTTTTGGGGTAAATCAACAACATTTTTTTAAGAAAAAATGTTGCAAAAAATTTTCTTCAGATTTGATAAAAGTGAAAGGAGGTGATTTGATATGAGAAAAAAAATTACTTTTTACAAGGTATTGTGGTTAATATTTAGTATTTTTGTTTCTACAATACCTTTGATTATTTATTTCTTATAACAAATAAGTGGATAGTCGGTTTATTCCGACTATCCACTAAATTTTATTTTCTCTTTTCCCACTATCCCACCCTATGCATCTAAATATTTTACTGGAAAAAATTTTCTTTGTTTCAAAATTAAATAAAAGCGAGATTTTTAAAGGTAATTAGAAGTCTTGCGAAAATGCGAAAAACCAACCTTTATATATATCTATATGAAACTTCTTTATACCTTTTATAGGCAAGTTTTTTATTCAAGATTTGCCTACTGAAACATAAATCTATCTAAATAAATGGAAAAAAGTACCGATTTTGCAAAACTCAACAGTAATTATATATAAAAGGGATATAAATGTGAATAATATTTTTTTAGGTTATTGTATAAAATTTGGATTACTTTATAAGAGATATATTAAAGCTAATAAAGGAGGTGGTGTTATAGATAAATATAAAGAAATTTTAGAAGTAATAGCAAAAATACTTAAGATTTTTGCTATTCTTTTAAATATTATCTTTTAAAAATAAAAAAAGCCGGCTTTTTAGGACCGGCTTTTTTATTCTCTTATAATGCATAAGTGGATAGTCATTACCACTCTTATATTATATTCTTTTTTTGTTTAAACTTCAAGGAGCTCTTATTTTTTGTTTTATTGGTAAAAGTTTTCCCGAGTCCCTACTTTTTCTACTATAATAACTAATTTTTTATGTTCAAATTTGAAAATTACTCTATAGTTTCCAATTGCCATTCTAAAAAGACCGGAGTATTTCCCTTTTAATTTTTTTATTTTGTATCTTTTAGAGCATTCATAAAATTTATTATTTTTTAAACATTTAAGTAGCTTTATTAATTTAGCTTTTATTTTTCTTTTAGCTTTAGGGTGTTTTTCTAAAAATTTAATGGATGATTTAGTCCATTTAAATTTCCACGTCTTCTTCAAGACCGATCTCCAGATCTTCTTTACTCATACTATCTAGTATTTTTTCAATTTGTGTTTGCTCTTTATCACTTATTTCTTCAGCTGTAGCCATAAGTTTATAGTAAGCTTCGTTATAATTATTTTTAACATAATATTTTGCTAGATCTTCAATAAGACTACTTATACTTTGCTTTCTTTCGTTTATTTTTATCTCTTTTAGCATGTTCCATATATCTTCTTTTATAGTTATATTATGTCTCTGTTTTTTACCCATATAAACCTCCCTTTATATCAATACGTATTATACACATGGTATGTATTGTCGTCAAGATATTATTTTAGATTTTTTTTATTTTGTGTATTATTATTTATTAGAAGGATTATGTTTTTTTGTTTAGTAGAAATGAAAGGGGTTTGTTAATTATGATAGATGTAAGTGGCAAGATTGAGAAATTGTTTAATAAGCTGTATGATGAAGAGAATAATATAAAGGTTAAGCCTTTAAGTATAATAATATTCATATTTTTTTGTTTTTTGTTGTTCTTTTTCCATTGGATTGGGGTTTTTAGTTCTTTAGAAGGACGTCTTTCTGATAGTTTTCTGTTTAATTTCGTTTTTATATCTTTTGGTTTATTTATTTCTATTTATGTTGCTCTAATTGGGTTTTTCCAGAGTATTGTTGGAAGAATAAATAATTATATTCTTTATTTTAAAGGATTGGGTGATGCTTCCAGTTATAAGCATGCGTTGTCTATTCTCGGTAAAGACATTGTGAATAAAAATAATTTAAATATTTATGATTTTCCAGATAAAGATATAAGAGAATTTAGTGCTAAAAGGATTATTTCTATTTTAGAAGATTTAAGTGAAGATATAGGAAATATTTTTGATATATTGAATTACTATTTTAAGTTTTTTTTGAAAGTTCTTCTTCTAGGATTGATAGTTGTTATTTTTGCTATTTTTTTTGGAAATGCATTTTTATCAAGTTGGGTGGTTCTATCGATCAAGTTTATTTATTTTGCTTATTTTCTGTTTTCATTTATATTTTCCATTTGGCAGTTTATAAAGCATTCTGATATTTATGTTAAATTTCTATATATAAAAACAGTCAAAAAAGATTAATTTTGCTGTTTCAATCTTTATTAAAAATAAAGATTGACCGAGCTATACACTAGAATATCCAAATATTCTTTATAATAATTCTAATAAAAAATGGATCTCCAGAGTCAATAATTTATTACAAAAAACATATCTTTTATTTTTTAAACAGGAAAATAAATAATATTTTGATATACCGCTTCTATCTCTAACAGGGCAGGGGTACTTCATAACAGTTTAAAAGGTTTTTGTTTTTCTGATTTAGATTTTAAAGGTATTTATTTTTGGTTTTAATTTTTTCTTACTCGAAATAGTCAAGAATTTTTAAATAAAAAAATTCATAAAACTGTACTTCCCATTACTTCACACATTCCAACACTACTTCACTTCAATTCTAGAAGTGAAATTTTTTTATTGAAAAAAAAGAACTTTTTAAAAACTATATGCAGTTATCCTAATAATGTTTCTTCGTTCTTGACGATTTCTGCGTTGAGAAAACAACAGGGAAAGTGAAATTTGATTTAATTTAATTTAAAAAAGGAGTGATTTATGAAAACTAAAAAAGTTTATGAAATTATTTTAAAGCAGTTAGGTGGAGTGGGAAAACTAAAAGCTATGATAGGGATTAATAAAATAAGATACGGGGATAATACCTTATGTTTTAATTTTAAAGGTAGTAGAAAAGCTAATATGTGTCAAATTAAGCTTAATGGTAATGATTTATACGATATTAAATTTTATTACTATGATAAGAAAAATATAAAATTATACACCAAAGAAGACTTCAAAGATATTTACGCAAGTCAATTAAAAGAACTATTTAAAAATTATACTGGTTTAAATTTATGTTTATAAAAGGGAGTGATTAAGTTATGAGAAAAAAAGAAAATATTTATGTTTTATTCGATAAGAGAAACAAAAAAGAAATGAAAATGGAAAAACAAGAGCTTGTAGAAAAGGTATTAGGGGAATTAAAGGAATATTTGCTTAATAATGATGATAATGATGAAGATATAGCAGATGTTGTTGATTATATGGATTATAGGTTAGGAAAAGTAAAAAATATTAAGGGGGAAACTATGAAAAAAGTTAAAGATTTATTAGGTAGTAAGGAAATTGTTATTAAGGAAGAATTAATTGAAAGTGTTAACCAGAATAATATTGATTCTTTTTTAACCGAAGAAGAAAAAAAAGAAATTGATACCTTAGAAGATTTAAAAGAAATAATTCAGGAAAAATATAATAGTGGGAAAATAACATTGAACTGGAGGAATTTACAGGAAACTGAAATTGAAGTTAAGTAAATATACCAGATATGGAAGCCTTGTTTTGCAAGGCTTCCATGATCTTTAAATAAAGGAGTGATTAAGTTATGAGTAAAGAAAATATAAAATATTTGGAGAACCCCGAAGAACTGGAAAAGGAAATTAATAAACTAGGAAAGAAATGGCAAGAAACGGAGAAAGAAAGCAAATCACTTCCCCGTATAAAATGTTATTCTCATCATGATATTATATATTATCAAAGTCAGGAAGATAAGGGAACATATGCCCCTAAAAAAATCTTTTCGGTAAAATGCCTCTAGAATACAGAGTATATAAAACATATATAAATAAAGGCGGGAAATATAAAACAACAAAAAGAAGAAAAACAGCTGAAGAATTTGAAGGTATTTCCCCAAGTGATGTTAAAAGAATAGTTAAAAAACATAAGAAAAATTTAAAACGAAAAGAATTACATAAAGCAAAAAAAGTTATAGCTAAAAATCAGGAAAAAATTAAAAAAATAAAAGAAAAA
>CAZMFS010000219.1:0-4056 GCA_964565585.1 uncultured bacterium | reverse complement strand
TGAGAAGTAGTTGCCATGGATAGTACATATCTTGCACCTTCTTTCGCCCTATTCTGTGCTTTTCTTTTACTCATATCTGGATATTTTCTTTTAAAGTATTTACTCAATTTTTTATAAAAATAGCTGTAAAGTTGATTTTCCTGATCAATCAAATCTTTATATTCCAGAACAAGATCTTTATCATCCTTAATCTCATCCGGCACAATATAATCTTTATCAAGTTTGATGTATCTTTGTGACTTCTCTGTAAAGGAAACAAGCCTATGATTTTGTATATATTCTGAAGCAAGCCTGCTAACATTAATTAAGTCTATATTAAAAATCGCATGTTCTGCAATAGATCCGTGTCCCATATCATAAACAATTTTTTTATTTGATTCTCTTGCCTTTTCAACCTCTTTTATAGCTTCTTTGCGAAGCTCTTCCACTGAAAGAGGAGATCTACTAATTCTGGCATATGCAGCAGATAGAGTTTCAGGAGTTAATACATTTTCCTTTAATCGCGTGTTTTTCTCTTTCTTCCCATTTATTAATTTTTTAACTTCTTTAATCAAGTTATAATCAATATTTAATCCTGCTAATTTAACTTCCATTTAAAAACCTCCTAAAATATAAAACCATCTTATATAATATTATCACAGTTCTGCAATAGTGACAACCCCTCTTCTATCCTCATAATAATAATCTTTTATATTCGGGTTTTCTTCTAAATAGTCATGTATAGCTTCCCTTAATACACCTGTACCGATACCATGAACTATTTTTATCGTTTCATGTCCTTCCAAAATTGCATGAGATATAAAATCACCAAGTTTCTCAATTGCATCTAGTCTTCTCATTCCAACCAGGACTATTTCGGTTCCCACAAACTTTGAAGTCTTATCCACCGAATAATTGGATTTCATACTGGGTTTATCTCCTTCATCCTTTTCTTTATCAACCTTATACCCTATAAGGTCATTTTTCTCTACATTTACCATCATCCCATTGCAGTTCAATTTTACCTGATTTTTCCTTTCATCAATTTCCTCTACTTTCCCCTCTATTTTATAACTTTCAAGATAAATTTTATCTCCTACCTGAGGGCTTTCAATTTTTTTCATTTTTTTCTTAACTTTTTCTTTTTCACTTTTTACCTTTTTAATAGCTTCTTCTACTTCCTTTTTTACTTCAGTTTCATCAAGTTCTTCAGATTCCTCTTTTTTACTCTTTTGAAACTGATTTAATATATCATTTAATTTATCTTTTATATTAAAAAATTCTTTTTCAAAATCCTGAAGGGATTCCATTTTCTTTCTTGTTCTTTTATTTGTTATTTTCTCAAGTTCTTTTTCATAATATTCCATTTTTTTCTCTAATTTTTCGTTGTCTTTCTCGAGGTTTTCCTTTAACTCCTCTGTTTTTGTAAGTTTTTGTTCAAGTTCTGTTATCATTTTTTCTAGTTTTAGATGCTCCTGATCTATATAATTTTCTGCTTTTTCAATTATAACCTCGGGCATTCCCAGTTTCTTTGCTACTAAAAGACCGCTACTGGAGCCAGGAGTTCCTACCTTTATTTTATAAAGAGGTTCAATTTTCTCATAATCAAACAAACATGAAGCATTTTCCAGACGCTCATCCTCCATAGAATGTCTTTTCAAGGCATTGTAATGTGTTGTTACTACAACAATAGCTCCCTCATCAATAAAATAATCAATTAATGCCATGGCTAGAGAGGCACCTTCTTCCGGATCAGTTCCTACTCCAATTTCATCCAATAGTATTAATGTACTTTTATCAACATTATTAACAAATTCAGTAAAATTATTAATATGACCGGAAAATGTAGACAAATTTTGCTCTATACTTTGATAATCTCCTATATCTACAAATATATTGTCAAATAATGATATCTTAGACCATTCTTTTGCAGGAATCATTAATCCGTACATACTCATTAATGTAAACAAACCTATAGTTTTTAAAGTTACCGTTTTCCCCCCAGCATTTGGACCTGTAATTACAATTCCACGTTTCTCATCCTTTAACCATATATCTATTGGTACAACCTCTTCTTCATCAATTAACGGATGTCTTCCCTGGTATATCTCAAGATTACCTTTTTTATTAATTTCGGGTTTCTCTGCATTAATAGAATCAGAATATTTAGCCTTTCCAATTTCAAAATCAAGATGATACAAGGTGTTAAATATCTGCTTTATCTTATTTATTTGTTTATTTGCTTCTTCACCAATTTCATAAAGTATTTTTTTCTTTTCTTCCTCAATTCTATGATAAATTGAAGATATTTTATTATTAAGCTCAACTATTTCCATCGGTTCCATATACATGGTACTTCCGGAAGCGGATGAACCCTGTACTATACCTTCAATTTTATCAGTATGTCGGGACATTACCGGTAGTACAAATCTATCATTACGGGATGTATACAGATTATCCTGCAAATACCCCTTCTTGCTATATTTTTTCATTAATTTTTTTATCTTTTTCTGCAATTTGTTTCTTAGAGATTTTTCTTCATTAACTAATCCTTTTAACATATCAGTAGCATCTTCTCTTATTTCACCTTCATCATTAATTCTTTGTTTTATAAAATCAATCAATTCATTAAGTTTAAATAATTTATTTGAATACTGTCTTATCGGTTCATACTTTTCTTCCAGAGAATTCAAGACTTTTTTCAATCGAACTGCTTCTGATAACATTTTTTCCAGCTTTTTATAATTATTGGGAAGCTGGTAATAAATATCTTTTTCAATATCCCTAACAAATTCACTCATATCAAAAATATCTTTAATATAAAATTTCTGGCTGGTTAAAAACAGTTCACGAAATAGAAAATTTCTATTTAATCTTCTTTTTACTTGATTAAGTTTTCCGGAAAAAGTTTCCTTTTCAATAATTTCTTTTGCTTTATCAGTAAGAACTAAATCTTTTAATCTTGACTTGATAGCATCAAACTCTAGTTTTGCTTTATTTAATAACATAAATATCCTTATTTACTAAATATTAAACAT
Organism: uncultured bacterium; assembly: GCA_964565585.1. GTDB lineage: Bacteria > Macinerneyibacteriota > Macinerneyibacteria > Macinerneyibacteriales > Macinerneyibacteriaceae > Macinerneyibacterium. The sequence continues at coordinate 1,039 of CAZMFS010000219.1, read as the reverse complement.
TCGATTTATTGCTCTATAGGAGTTTCTAATAATATCTTTATCCAGAGAAATCTCGCTTTTCTCTTCTTTTAATGATTTATAAACTTTTTTAAGGGTGTTTTTTTTCATATTCCTGCAAACAAAATACCTGCCCATTTTATAAAAATTTTTTTCAGAGTATAAGGTTTTCATTCTATAAATTAACCCTTTTTCGGTTCCAATAAGAAATTCTTTTTTATCGCTGTTTTTAACAAAGTTAACCATCTGTCCGGTGGATAAAACATGATCTGCTCTTTCTAAAACATCCATTGGAGCCTCAGGATGAACAAGACTTACAGCATCAGGATGATTTTTTCTGCCTTCTTCTAAATCAACAACTCTAATCCTATTATGAACATTACAGAATCCATCCCATACTTTTATTTCTTTATTCGAATTCTTTTTCACCCAGCTCCCGAGATTTTTATCTGGAACAAAATAAATTTTATCATTATCTAATTTTCTTACAATATCTATTGCATTTGCGGAGGTACAGCAGATATCTGCCTCGGCTTTAACATCAGCACTAGTATTTACATAAGCAACTATATCGTATCCCGGGTAATCTTTTCGAATTCTTTTCATATCATCGGAAGTAATCATATCTGCCATAGGACATCCAGCATCAATTTCAGGAACCAGAATACTTTTTTCAGGTGAAAGTATTTTTATTGATTCAGCCATAAATTTAACACCACAAAAAACGATAAATTTATTTTTTATTTCTCTGCTTTTTCTCGCAAGCTGAAGAGATCCTCCAAGATAGTCTGCAATATCCTGAATTTCTGGAATTTGATAATTATGTGCCATAATAACTGCATTTTTTTCTTTTTTTAATTTTAGTATTTCTCTTTTAATATTTTTCTTATTCATAAGACCCTCCTTTTTCTCAATACTCTTAATCAAATATAAAATTTTTACATGAGAATGTCAAATCATAAAAAATAATTTTCCGAATATACTATTAAAAATAGTTGCTGTTTTATTAGTAATTATTTGAATATTTTTAATCTAGAATTTT
>CAZMFS010000218.1:0-4061 GCA_964565585.1 uncultured bacterium | reverse complement strand
GTCTTTTATCTGTGCCTGCCCTCTCTAATTATTACTTCTGTTGCAACGATTGAAATATCCCAGGAATTATTTTGAATACCAATTTCTGCAGTTATAGTTTTTTTTACTGTTTTTTTTATTTCTTATATTTTTACTATTTTAACCGGGATTAAAGGAAAAAATAGAGGGACTTTTCTTATTGCAACTATGATCATGAATATAGGGTTTGTGCTTCCTTTTTTTATAACAATCTTTAAAAGCGAAGGTTTAGCTAAAATGAGTCTTTTTAATTTTGGAAACGGGTTTTTAGTAATGACTTTTGCTTACATTACTGCCTGTAAATATGGAAGCGATGCAACTGATTTTAAAAAGATATTAAAAAAAGTTTTATCATCTCCTCCCATCTGGGCTATTATAATTGGTCTATTAATAAATTTTTTCAATTTAACAGTTCCTGTTTCGGTTGATGCATTGCTAAATGAGTTTGGCAACACTGTAGTTCCTTTAACAATGCTTGCTTTAGGTATTTATTTCAACCCCAGGTTCAAAAATTTTAAAATATCTTTTGCTGCTTTTTCTATAAGAACTTTCGCTGGATTGATACTGGGGATTTTAATGGCAGCAATTTTTAACCTGGATGGGCTTAATGCTATTACGGTTATTGTAGGAGCTTCGGCCCCTGTTGGTTATAATACTCTAACATTTTCAACTATGGAAAATTTGAATAAAGAACTAGCTGCAAGTATAGTTTCCATGTCCATAATTTTTAGTTTGATTTTTATACCGCTACTAATATTAATTTTAAAATAAAAGGGAGAATATATGAAAACAACATATGAATGTATTCCATGTGCAATAAATCAGGGAATAAATGTAGTTAAATCTCTGAATATTGCCGATGATAAAATTCAGGATATGATTCAGGAAATTTTAAAATATCTTTCTGAACTAAATTACATTGAAACAACTCCACCCGAAGTTGCAATGATTGTCTATGAAATTATATATAAGCATACAGATATTGAAGACCCATTTAAAAAAAGCAAGGATTATTATAATCAAAAAATTCTAGATATGGAGGATGATTTATCCAATTATATAAGAAAAAATGATGATTTTAGCGAAATATTAAAATTCGTAATTTCTGGAAATATTATCGATTTTGGAGCTATTCATGATTTATCCGAGAAGGAGATATTTAAAACTATAGATAATATTGAGAAAAATTCTCTAATAATTGATAATGCAAAAGAGCTAAAAGAGGCTTTGGAAAAGGCGGAATCAGTTTTTTATATTGGAGATAACTGTGGAGAAATTGTTTTTGATAAGCTCTTTATTAAGTATTTACTCAATAGATATGATATCCGGAGACTCTATTTTGGGGTAAGGGGAGGACCGATTATTAATGATGTTACTAGAGAGGATGCAAAAAAGGTCGGTATGGATGAATTTTCCGAAATTATGGATACAGGAACAAAAGCTCCGGGAGTCTTACTAAAGAATCTAAAAAAAGATTATAAAGATAGATTATTCAACTCTGATCTGGTAATATCAAAGGGACAGGGGAATTACGAATCACTAAGCGGGATAAAAAAAGATAATGTATATTTTCTATTTATGGCTAAATGTCCGGTTGTGGCATCTAAGCTAGAGGTAGAGGAAAAAAGTTTAATCTGTAAAAAGAACCAATACTAGATTAATATTTTATTTAATAAAATTTCCTATATAATATAATTTATAAACAGGGAGGTTCTTTTGAAAAAACATATAGTATATTATCTTTTAATCTTGGTCTTATTCGTTTTTGGATGTGAAAAGAAACAGGATATAAAAAAACAGGAAATAACTAAAGAGAAGGAGACTCTTAAATATAGAATTGAAGAGATAAAAAATGAAAACTTTCCATCCCAAAATTTAACTATAGAAAAAAAGATGGATTATATAAAAGGTAAGTATCAGGAGTATTTGTTTTCTTATAATTCTGATGGATTAAAAATTTATGGTAAAATGAATATTCCCGACAAAAAAATTCCCGATCAGGGTTTTCCAGTTGTTATAATTAATCATGGATATATTCCCCCTGATGTTTATGATACTGATGATTCCTATAAGCTTGTTGAGGGTCATTTTGCATCGGCAGGATTTTTAACCTTAAAAGCAGATTACCGGGGATGGAATAATTCTGAAAAACTTGAAAATTCAGTTTATAATCGTCTGGGTTTAGTAAGAGATATTAAATATTTGCTGGAGGCTGTTCCGAATATATCAGAGGCTGATGAAAAAAATGTATTTGTTTATGGACATTCTATGGGGGGAGAAGTTACTCTTAAACTCCTTGAAACTACAAATAAAAACAAAATAAAAGCTGCTAGTTTATGGGCTCCCTGTTATGAATCATATCCCGAAGTATCATTATACTTTATTAGAGATGAAGATAATAGCCAGTTAGCAAAAAATCGAAAAAGAAAAATATTATCTTATATTCCGAGGGAAAATTTCTCCCTGTATTCTGTAACTAATTACGTAAACAATATTGAGATACCGTTAAATATTCACCATGGTACAAAGGATAAAAGTGTTCCCCTTGAATGGAGTATGAATTTGGCTGAAAAGTTAAAGAATTACGGCAAAAATTATACTTTTTATACATATGAAGATGATCATAATCTTGCAAATAATTTTTTCAGCGTTTTAGAAAGGGACGCACAGTTTTTTAGAAAAAATATTCGTCATAAAAAATAGAACAGAGAATTTCTTGATATAAGTTAAACATAAATGAAACATCAGCCTATAATAGGGTGTCTATTTTAATAAAGGAGATTGTATGAAGAAAATTTTTTTATTAGTTGTTATGATAATATTTATTATTGTAGGCTGTAAAACTAATTATACAATAGAAAATAAGAATGGTCACAGGATAATAAAGAACAGAATCGAAAACCCTGAAATAAAAAAGATAAATAAAATTAAGAGCTATAGCCCGGATAATTTATACTTATTCTATCCAAATTTCAATAACGATTTGATAGTCTCATTTTATGCGGATAAAAAGCAGAAAAGATATATTGGAGTTTTTGATTTGAAGCTAAATTTGAAACATAAAATGAAGATTATTAGAGGGAAAGGTCCCGGGGAGATCTTGACAGGAGCAGTCATTGATTACAAAGATGATAAAATATATGTAGCTGATTTGCGCAAAAAGACATTAGAGGTATATAATAAAAATCTTGATTATTTTGATACAATTAAAATGAATAATGTTGTAAGTGCTATGTACAGAAATCCAAGCGAGATCGATATTAATTCCCAGGGGATATATTTCTCTCCAACTATTCCCTATTCGCTTATTAAAATTGATTATGATGGAAAATTAAAAGCCAAAGTAAAAAGTAAAAAAAATGTAGAGGATCATCCTCATAGAATATGGGGCTGGAACTACTGTCTTCTTGATATGGATAATAAAAACATATTTGTTACTTATCCCTCAAGAATAAAATCCTATAAAATTAGAAAGTATGACAGTGATTTAAATCTAATCTGGGAAAACAGAATAGATGATGAGTTTGAGGACATATTGAAAAAAGATTATATTAGAAAGGCTGATGGAACTACCCAACCCCGCGGAGCTTATAAAGCTAATGATATCAAGGCATGTAACGGGAAAATTTATGTTCTTAGAGGAGTTGGAGGAGGTCAGGTCTGGAATAAAAATCATACAGATTATAAAAACAAAAAGATAGAAAAAATCGATTACGGATTTATTGATGTTTTTAAACAAAAAAATGGAAAGTTTTTATATAGGATAGAAACGGATTTTTTAAATACTAAAATGAATTATAGATTTGATGTAAAGGGCAATAAGTTTTATTTTTATAGCAATGTTTACTACCTTGATGAGGATAGTATAGATCCTGAATCAAATTTATTGACAGTGGCTGAATTAAAAACATAGATTTAGTTCGATGTGGTTTATAAATCTTATTTTTAATAAGTCCCAATCGAGATGGATTTAAATTTAATTGTTAAATAGTAATCAATTTAGTTTTTTAGTCATTACTTTTGACATTATTCTTCAAATTTTT
>CAZMFS010000217.1:0-4086 GCA_964565585.1 uncultured bacterium | reverse complement strand
TATTTTTTTTTCCTGATTTACTTCTATAAATGAAGCAGATGATTTCTTAACAGAGTATTCAAACGAGCTGGATGTTATCCTTCTGGAGGAGGACCCGGAGAATACCCAAAAGATCTATTTAACAGCAAAATCTTTGAGAAATGTATGGAATCTGGATATCCCAATTATACTTATAACAGAACATTACAATATGCAAAAAATATCAAAAGCGAACGAATACGGTATTAACCTGATATTTAATAACGAAATTATTAACAATCATAAAAGACTAATTTCTTTTATGAAACTATTATTTAAATTATATAATAATAAAAGTAAAAATAGTGTACTAATAATAGATGATTCCAAAATGGCACGGGAGAAATTAAAATTTGAGCTTCAGGGAGGATATTTTGATGTGCATGAAGCTAAAAACGGTGTAATCGGAATCGAGCTTGCTAAAAAGTATAAGCCTGATTTTATAATTCTTGATATTGAAATGCCGGGACTTGATGGCTTTGAAACTACTGAAGCTTTAAAGGAAAATCCAGATACCTCCCATATTCCAATAATTTTTTATGCCAACAGACCGTCTGCTAATATGAAATTAAAAGCTTCTGAAGCAGGGGTAGTAGAGTTTTTTAACAAGCAGAGTAAGCCGGGTGAGATGTTAAAGTATATAAATGAACTATATTTTTATGAAAAGGGAACTAAATTTAAAAAATGCATGTATTACGGTTTTTCGGAAGTTAAATATCAGATGATAAAACATGTTTTGAAAAAAATTGATATTGAAGTACAGAGAAAGGATAGCCTGGATAGTGCCAGAAATTATCTTGAAAACTATGATGTTGATGGAATTGTACTGGATGTTATAAATGATGAAACAAAAATCTTTGAAGAATTAATGAATATGGTAAATGATATTGAGAGATCTTATGTTCCAATAATTGCAATTTTAAACAAGGAGAAAAATGATATATTACTTAAACTTCTAAAAATGGGAATTACAGATTATATTACCGAACCTTTTTTTGAAGAAGAACTTACTATGAGAGTTGCTCTTAATTTTAAGTATAAAGAGGCGCTTCGGAGATTGAAATCAAAAGATGAGATGCTAAGCTTACTTTCAATTATTGATTCTGAGACAGGCGCTTATAATAAAAATTATCTCGAAGATGTATTGGACTCCTTTATAAGCCGTTATGATAGGGAAGGTATTGATTTTTCAATTATAACAGTTGTGATAGACAAATACGATTATATATTAGAAAATTTTTCTAAATCGAGAGCTGGAGATATACTTAAGAAGGTTACTAACAAAATGATTAAATTTAGCAGGCCTACGGATATGGTTTTTCGCTATAATGAATATAAGTTTCTTGTACTTTTAGAAGGTGCAGCATATGATGATGTTGATATTGTTACTAATAGAATAAAAACAAATATGGGCAATCTTGTATTAAAAAATGAACAGGAACTATATCATGAAGTTAGTTTAAAGTTTGATTATATTACATATGAGGATCAAACTAAGAATAAATTATTAGAAGAGATAGAGAGTCAATTTGAATAAGTTTTATGGGTAAAAAAAATATTTTTGATATAAAAGAAAAAGAATTAAATAGTTATTTCAAGATGGATTTTCGATACGACCAGATTTTTAACTGGGTGCTTAATAAGAAAGTTCATGATTTTAGTAGAATGACAAATCTTCCCAAATCTCTCAGGGAAGAATTGAGTAATAAACTGAATATTATTAATTTAGACATTGAGGATATCGAAAAATCAAAGGATAAACAAACACAAAAATATCTATTTAGAACAAACGATGATAAATTTGTTGAGACTGTATATATGAAATATGATAACAGAAATACGGCCTGTATTTCCACTCAGGTTGGATGCAAAAGAAACTGTAGATTCTGCGCAACGGGGGCTATAGGTTTTGAGAGAAACTTAAAAACTTCTGAAATTATTTCACAGATATTAAATCTTCCCGAAGTAACTAATATAGTATTTATGGGTATGGGGGAGCCTCTTGATAATTATGAAAATCTGGTTAGCTCTCTTAATTTTTTAAATAACAGCAGATATATGAATATGGGAGCGAGAAGAATAACAATTTCTACTATCGGTATTCCGGATAAGATAAAAAAGCTTTCTCATTTGGATAAACAGTTTGGTTTATCATGGTCCCTACATACTACAGTAGATTCCATAAGAAAAGAACTGATGCCATCTACAAAAAATTATGATATGGATAAATTGATAAATGCATTTAGATATTATAAACAGCTAACAAATGCAGATTTAACGATTGAATTTATTTTGATTAAAGATATTAATATGAATAAAAAAGAAGCCTTAAATTTATATGATATTTCAAAGAAATTAAATGCAAAAGTTAATTTTATCCCTTATAATGAACATAGGCATGCGGATTATAGGAAACCTGATAGTGATGAGATTAATAAATTTTTAGATTATTTTTCACATAAAGACATTTTTTATAGTGTGAGAAATAGCAAAGGTCAAAATATATCAGCTGCCTGCGGTCAATTATCGGGTAGAAACAAGGAGGAGTGATGAATGTAATTACAGTTTCACGGGAATATGGTTTATTTGTGGAGGAGCTTTTGAAAGATTTTGCAAAAGAAAATGAGATGGATATTTTTTCCCATCAGCTTTTAATGGAAGTTGCCAAAAAAATAGATGAACCTATTGAAAAATTGGAAAACCTATATTCAATGGAAAAATTCAAATCTTTTAAGATATTTTTAACTGAGATGCTTCAGTCAATGACAGAAGCTTCATCTTTATTTGTAGAGAGTTCCCAGATGGATTCTCCGATATTTTTCCCGCTTTTTTATCCAACCTCTCAAAAAAAAGATAATCTTGAAAAAATCGAAAACAGGGAATCATATATAGATTTAATGAGGAAAGTAATAATTGATACATATAAAAAGGGCAATGTTATTATTATCGGGCGTGGTTCTCAGGTTGTTTTAAAGGATTACAACAATGTTATGCATTTAAGATTTGTAGGCAAAAAGCAAAAACAGCTGGAAAGAGTAAAACAAAAGCTTGATATTTCTGAAGAAGAAGCATGTAATAAAATAAAAACGATAAACAAGAGAAGAAGAGATTATCTCAGTTATTTTTATGATGAAGAAATAAATGATAATTCACTATATCATTATATTGTAAATGTAGATAAATTAGGGAAAGATAATCTTTATAACTTTTTGAAGCATTTAATAGGAGGTTGTAATGGATGATGAAATAAAGAGAAAATTGTTAAAAAAAGATACAGAATTTAGCGAAAGATTAGAATATCTTATAAGAGATGTAGATATTATCGAAAAAGATGTTGCAGAAATAGAAGAAGATTTAAAAGAGATGTATGATGAATTTGAGGAGATTAAAAGAATGATCGATAAAAATAAAGATAAAATGAAGACAAAAAATGTTTTCAATAAAAAGGATGATAGTAAAAAATAAAATTTTAAATCTTATTTTCTTAATATTAATTTTTCTTTTTACCGTAAAAGTAACTATTGCAGGATTTATTTCCGGCAAACCCTATTATAAAAGACATGAAGTAATAAAAATATACAGTGATAACGAAGAAGTATTGTATTTAAAAGTATATAAAAAAGGGGAGAGATTTCATCCATTTGAGGATATGGATAAAATCTATTTTCAACCCATTGGAGATAAATTAAAAGTTGCTTATATTCCTCTCGGGTTTAAACCTCCATTGGGTAAATATACTTTAAGGTATTATTCCAAAGAAAAAAAAATTGGTGAATCAAATATTAACATTTATTCCAGAAAAATAAATAAGATTGAATCTCCATCACATACATTTACTGTAGAATATGGCGGTAATTTGAATTCAATTAAAGTGGGAGTTCCTAATAAAAAGGGATACAGTAATAAACGAATTAAATACCTTCTAGAATACTTAAATATTGATAATTTATTCTTCATGGTAGGTCAAACCAATGCAAAATTAAAAATTGTTTATAAAAAAAATCCATGGATAAAAGAATATCTTGAAAGCTGGGAAAAGTTTAATTCTAAATTTGAAAAAGATTTTAT
>CAZMFS010000216.1:0-4105 GCA_964565585.1 uncultured bacterium | reverse complement strand
TTAATACTTATATTTTGTTCTATGCTGTAAGATTTTTCATTCCTTATAATAAAAAAATTATTTTTAATCGACTTTATAAATTTATATATAAGACTACTGAACCTGTTTTAAAATTATTTGGTAAGAAAGAGGTATCAGAAGAAAAGAAAAAGAAAGATACAAGAGCTTTATATGTTATATTAATATTCATAGCCCTCTACTGGATATTATTTAGCATTGATAATCCTTCAAAGCCATTTCTTTTTGGTTTGATTTATATGATCAGCTCTTTTGTTACCTATTTTTTCTATTTGTTTTCATTTATGTTTATAGCGGATTTCTTTATTTTAATGAGGGGACCTCATTCATATGGGGAATTTGCCAGAATAATTCATTTTTCAAGTAACTCTATAATTAGGTATTTTAGAAAAATGTTTCCCAAATTATCAAAGCTAAAAAGAGATTATACGCCGTTTATCGGATTAGGTGCAGTTATAATTTTAAGCTCATTATCAATGACTATACTTAGTGGATTATTAGGCGATGCAGTTTCGTTTATGGATAATATAGGAAGAGCACTTCAATCTCTTGTAAATATGTTTGCTTTTATATGGATAGCATTGATAATAATAAGGGTTGTTTTTTCATGGTTTAGATCAGGGAAAAAAACACTTTTTTATGAAAATATTATATTTCTAACGGAACCAATACTTTCACCCCTTAGGACATATATTCCTCCGTATAAAACAGGTATAGATTTTACTCCGCTTGCGGCAATTATCATAATATTATTGGTTAAAAAAATATCCTTTTTTCTGATCAATCTAATTTTTTAACCAGGAAAGGGTTGATATGCAGATAACTCCAAGAGATATCAAAGAAATGCAGTTTAATATGAAGATACGTGGATTTGACCCCGAGGAAGTAAAAAACTTTTTGGATATGGTATCTTCTGAATTTGAAAAAGTAATAATGGAGAACAATGATTTAAAAAATAAGGTGAAAAGACTGGAAAATGAGCTGGAAGAATATCGAAACAAGGATGAAAAGCTTGATAAAATATTAGTGACCGCACAAAATTTTGCAGAAAATGAAAAAGAACGTATAGAAAAAGAAATTGAAATGAAATATAAAGAGGCGGATTTAAATATAAAGGAGATGATGCAGGACGCTGAGAACAGAAAAGCAGAACTTGAGTCTGAAATTGACAGGTTAAAATCTAAAAAGAAAAGAATGATTAGAGAATATGAAAGATTTCTAAAAAAGCAAAATGATTTTCTTAAGGATCTAAAAGAGGATATATCGGATGAGGATGATGATAATGATATCGGGGCAGAAAAAAGCAATGGAAGTGTAGATAAATATGAATGATTATTTAAAAAAAATAAATAATGCCTGTGAGTATATTAGAAAATGTGGTATAGAAAATGCAGATATAGGGGTTATTCTCGGTTCAGGTCTTGGTAAAATTGCAAATAAAGTCAAAATAGATAAAAAAATTTCCTACAAAGATATTCCAAATTTTCCTGAATCGACAGTTAAGGAACACAGCGGGAATCTAATATATAGTAAAATTAATAATAAGAATGTAATATTTTTTCAGGGGAGATTACATCTATATGAGGGATATAATGCAAAAGAAGTTAGTTTTCCTGTGAGGGTTTTACAAAGGTTAAATGGAAAGTTATTAATTGTTTCCAATTCTGCCGGAGGAGTTAGTACTAAATTAAATACCGGAGATATTGTGATAATAGAGGATCATATTAACATGATGGGGGAAAATCCTTTAGTTGGTACTAATATTAGTGAGCTTGGTAAAAGATTTCCTGTTATGCATAATGCCTATAAAGACTACTTAATTAAGAAAGTGGAAAAAATTGCATTAAAAAAACATGTTAACATTAAAAAAGGAGTCTATCTTGGATTAAAGGGTCCATCATTGGAAACAGATTCCGAATATAGAATGGTTTCTAAGCTTGGAGGCGATATGGTTGGAATGTCCACGGTGCCCGAGGTTATATCGGCTATCCACGGTGGCTTAGATGTTTTAGGTTTTTCGATAATTACCAATAAGTTTGATGAAGAAAAAGAAAACGAAGCAGATTTTGAAAGTGTTCTAAAGGTTGCTAATAAAGCAGGGGATGTATTGAGTAATATTGTTCTTAAACTAATTAAAAACTTGACTTTGTGATTATTTTTTATTACCTTTTGTGAAGGAGGTTCTATGAAAATCCGTTTTAGATTAATTTTAGCTATTATAGTTATTCTTTTAACTTTTTCCCCAAATGTATATTCTGAATTACACAATCCCAAACCTAATCCCAATCCGTTTAAAGAAGGTGAAACAATAGAATTCATGACCGATTATTCCTCATATGTTAAAGTCGAGCTGTATATTTACAATATTAAGGGGGATTTGATTATAAAAAAACAAAAGACTTCAAACTTTTCAGAAACAATCAAGTGGGATGGTAAAAATACTCACGGGTACTCGGTGTCTAAAGGTCCATATTTTTATCTTTTAAAAATTACGCATGAGGAAGGTACCCAGACAAAGACAGATAGTATTAAGGGAACTATCGTTTATATTAAATAAAAGGGGAAATATATGAAAAAATTTATTGTTTGCTTTATAATATTATTTTTAATTTTTACAGTCGTTAATGCTGAGGAAAAATGGGACGGTAGAACCGGTGGTCAGATTCTTCGAATAAATCCCAGTGTAAGAAGTATGGCAACAGGTCAGGGTTTTATTTCAAATATTAACGGGGTTCAGTCTACCTCGATAAATCCTGCAGGTATAGCTGGTATTAAAAGACGTCAGGCTTCTTTTTCCCATGTTGAACTCTTTGATAACTTTAGAGTTGAATACTTAGGATATGCTCAGAAAATACATTCAGTATATTTATCAATAGAAACAAAGGGATACTTTTTTCAGTATACGCAAATTGATTCTGCCGAAAATGAAATAAAGGATGTATCCTCGTATTCACTGGCTCCATCTTTGGGATTAGCTTTAAATCTAATGGAAAATTTCAGAGTGGGGATGTCGGCAACTATTCTTTATGAAAATTATGGCGAGTTAAACAGCGAAAAATTAAATAAAACAAGCTGGGCTTTAAATGGTGGATTTCAGTGGAGTATTTTTAAAGATAGAGTTAAATTAGGTGCTTCTGTAAGAAATGTATCTAATGCGAATCTATCATTTTATGATGATTCAACTAATACTCCCATGCCGCTTGTGGGAAATGCTGGAATATCATACTTATTTAAAGATGATGAATTAAAGGATAAATTTATTATATCAGCAGATATAGAGGTTCCATATGAAAAAGAGATGATCCCAAGTGCTGGTTTTGAATATATGCTTAAAGACTGGTTAAAATTACGGGGTGGTTATCGACTGAATGAAGATTATAATGATTTTAGTCAGAATCTTTCATTCGGTCTCGGTATTAGTGAAAAGATTAAGAATTTTGTAGGACATCTTGATTATGCATATTATGTTTATGGAGAATTAGGTGGAACACACAGATTTAGTTATAAAATAGACTGGTGAAAATAAAATAAAACGGGAGTTGATAAAATGGCGTATAAAGATTCTTTGAATTTACCTCAGACTGATTTCAAAATGAAAGCAAATCTTTCTGAAAGAGAAACTAATTTTCTCGAAAAATGGGAAAAAGAAAATTTATATAAAAAGATAATGGACTCAAGAAATGACGATAAACAGTTTTTACTACACGACGGCCCTCCTTATGCAAATGGGGATCTTCATATGGGTCATGCATTAAATAAACTGTTAAAAGATATTGTGATGAGATTTAAAACTTTAAAAGGTTATAAAACTCCGTATGTTCCTGGATGGGACTGTCACGGTTTACCTATAGAACTTAAAGTTACAGAAAATGTTAGAGAAGAAGATCTATCAATTGAAGAGTTTAGAAAAAAGTGTAGAAATTATGCTTTTAAATATGTTAAAAAACATGTTAAAGAATTTAAAAGATACGGGGTTCTAGGTGAATGGGAAAATCCCTATTTAACCCTTCATCCTGAATATGAAGCAAATGTACTTGAAGTTGTTAAAACTTTGGCTACTGAGGGTTTTATATATAAACAGAAAAAG
>CAZMFS010000215.1:0-4108 GCA_964565585.1 uncultured bacterium | reverse complement strand
CATTTTGAAAATAAATCAAATACTGTGAGAAAGATAGCTTTTGCAGCTCCCATTCCGGGTAAAATTGTACCGTTTAATCTGGCTGAAAATAATAATACTATATATTGCCAGAAAGATTCTTTTTTATGTGCTGCTTTTGGTACCAAAATAAACATAGCTCTTACAAAAAGATTGGGAGCAGGTTTTTTCGGCGGTGAAGGATTTATACTTGAAAAATTAGAGGGGGATGGACTGGTATTTTTACACGGAGGGGGAACTATAGTAAAAAAAGAACTAAATAATGACTTAATAAAAGTTGATACCGGATGTTTGGTCGGATTTACTGAGGGGATAGACTATTCAATTCAAAAGGCTGGTAGTGTCAAAACTATGCTTTTTGGAGGAGAAGGTTTATTTTTAGCAACATTGAAGGGCACAGGAACCGTTTATCTACAATCTCTTCCAATGAATAAACTGGCAAAAGTAATCGCTTCTTCACTACCAAAAAACAAGTAAAATTTTCAAATAGGAAGTAAAATTATAAAAATTTTACTTCCTTCTTTATTATTAATTCAAAAAACAAATATTACAATAATGTAATAATTGTTATTTTATATAAATTGTTGATAATTGTTACATATATTATATAATATATAAACAGGGTAAAAGGGGAATTATGAAGAAGCTTGATGAAAAAAATCTTTTTATAGAAGAGTTTAAAAAAATACAGAGCAAAATATTAGATACAATTATAAATATTATAGCACTATTCGGTTTGCCTGTGATTTTAATGGAATTAATTCAGGGATTTGAGGAAAATATCTTTTTTGCTCCCTTTTTTTATTTATTTGCAGAAATTATCTTTATATTCCTTGCCTTTTTTAAGAAAAAATTAGATTTTAAAATAAAAAATTATTTAACAATGATTTTTATCTTCTTTATTAGTACATATGCTTTAATGACCCATGGATTGAGTGGAGGCGGGTCTGTTTTATTTGTAATATTTATACTTCTTGCTTCTATACTTCTACATAAAAGGGATAGGCGAATTGCAATTTTTAGTGTTGTAATTGTATTTGCAGTAGTTGGTGTTGTTATGGTTAAGGGAATAATTCCTATTACAACTGAAGCAATGATAACTTCAATTAAATATACTTCATGGGCTATGGCAGTATTTATTTTTTTAATGATATCACTGGGGTTTATTTTTATAGCAGATAAAATCCAGAAACAATTTTTGGAAATTTTAAAAAAATCACAATCAAATAAGGAAAAGCTAAAAAATGAAATAAAAAATAGAAAAAAATCTGAAAAAAAACTTAAAGAGAGCCAGAGAAGGCTTAAGAGTATTATGAAAAATTTACCAGGTATGGCTTATAGATGTAAAAACAATCGAAATTATACAATGGAGTTCATAAGTTCGGGTGCCGAAAAATTAACAGGTTATAAAATAGAAGAAATATTGGATGATAGAAATATACCTTACGGGAAAATTATTCATCCAGATGATAGAGATATTGTATGGAACAAAGTTCAAAATTCAGTAAAAGAAACAAAACAATTTGAAATTACATATAGGATTATTACAAAAGAAGATGAAATAAAGTGGGTATGGGAAAGGGGAAATGGTATATTTGATGAAGAAGAAAATTTAAAATACCTTGAAGGAATAATTTCCGATGTAACAAAAAGAATTAACGCAGAAAAGAATCTAGAAAAGGAAAAAGATTTCATCAAGAGAATCATGGATACAAGTCCGGTTGCTATTACCCGTGTTGGGAGAGATGGGAAAATTGAATATGCAAATAAAGCAGCAGAAGATTTATTTGATTTAAAAAGAAAAAATATTAAAGAATACAGTTATAATGATGAAAAATGGGATATTACTGATTTTGAAGGTAATCCTTATCCCGAGTCCCAGCTTCCTTATTATATTGTTAAAAGAACTCACAGACCGGTCTATGATGTAAAGCATACTATAAAAATAATGGGAAATGAGCGAAAATATCTTTCAATAAATGCTTCTCCAATAATAGATAAAAATGATAATTTTGATGGTATGGTTGCTGTAATTCAGGATATTACAGAAAAAATCCAAACCGAAAAGGAAAAAGCGAAACTTCAGAAAGAAAATCTTAGACTTCAAAAAATGGATGCTTTGGGCACACTTGCCGGAGGAATAGCGCATGATTTTAACAATCTTCTTTTTGCAATGATGGGCAATATCGAACTTGCAATAACCCATAAAGACAGCGATAGGTTTGATGAGTTTTTGAATAAGGCTAAAAAAAGCGGTCAGAAAGCCAAAGAACTCATTAAACAAATTCTAACATTCAGCAGGGAACAGAATCTAAATCAGGAGTTTATAAATATAGTTCCCGTTATTAAAGAAACAATTAAACTACTTGAAAATATTATACCATCTAATATTAAACTTGAAAAAAATATTTCAGATGAAGAAATTGTAGTTTATTCCAATCCATCGCATATTAATCAGATAATCATGAATCTCGGAACTAATGCATACCATGCAATGGAAAAAGAGGGAGGAAAATTAACTATCGGTCTTAAAAAACTTGGATTAGAAAAAAATAACAAATACAACCTCGAGAGAGGAGAGTATGCAGAACTAATAGTAAAGGATACAGGAAAGGGTATTGAGAAAGCTAAACTTGATAAAATATTTCTACCTTTTTATACAACCAAATCAGATAAAGAGGGAACAGGATTGGGATTATCAACAGTTGATGGGATCGTTAAAAGTCTGGATGGGAAAATTCTGGTTGATAGTAAAAAAGATAAAGGAACAAAATTTACAGTTTTACTTCCAGTATCGGAAGCATCAGAAGCGGAAAAAGAAGAAGCTGAAATTAAGATAGAACGAAAAAACTTCAGAATAATATACGTTGATGATAATGAAACTCTGACAGACCTGGTTAAAACAACTCTTTCGAATTATGGATGCGAGGTCAAAATTTTTAATAATCCCTTAAAAGCTCATGAATATATAAAAAAGAAATATGAAAGTATTGATGCTTTTATATTTGATCAAACTATGCCCGATTTAACGGGCGAAGAGCTTACAAGGAAAATAAGGGATGAAGGTATTGAAGTACCTGTATTTATTCTTACCGGATATAGTAATGTACTTGATAAAGAGGAAGCACAAGAAATCGGTGTGTCAGAATTTTTCTACAAACCGATTGAAATTACAGAACTTTATAAAAAGATATACAAATTTCTTGAAGAAGAATGAAATAGCTTATGGATTTTAAATTAAGATTGAAAAAATTAAAAATTGCTACCACAATTATTGTCTTCAGTCCTAGGTCTTTGGCTTGAAAATAATACTAATAAAAAAATGATTATAAATGTTGGTAATAATAAAAAAATTTACGAATCAGTCATCCTGAGCTTTTTTTAAGGATCTCCTTTTGTAAAAATTGATATCGTAATTTTTAAATTCTTGACGGAATTAGATCTAAAATTTATGCCTCGCTATGTGCTTCTTAAAACATAATGTGCTTTTAAAAATCATAAAATGATTCTTAAATTACTCCCATTAATTCAGTAAAAGTAAAAAGTGTACCATCAAATGTAATATTAATCTGTTCATACATATCGTTTAGATTCAGATACCAGGAATTTGGATCCATTATTGTTCTGTCTCTAAGAAAAGGATAGTTGGAAATATCAACTTCTACTAATGCGGCATTGTCAGAAGAAGAGATACTGGAGTATGCAAGCTGTGTATATCCACCGTAATAAAGCTGAAAATCATCAGTGGGATCAATATTCTTAAATTTAAATTTAGTAAAAACGGCATATGATAAAGAATCCTGTAAGATGATAAAACCGTAATAATAGTTACTGGATTTGTAGAGTTCGGCTCTTATGTGGGGATTTGAAGGTGATGGGTCTCCGATGATATTTATAGTAAGTGAATCCTCTTCAGGATAGAATAAGATTTCGAAATTGCTGTTGCCTGATATATAGAGTTTAAGATAATTTCCTGACATAATTCCATAAACTGTTATATTATTATTGGATGGATTTTTTGGGTCAGGAACAGTTGCTTCCCATTTGTTTTCTGAGCTGTTGTAGGTTGCGTTCTCCGAGAAATTTTCAT
>CAZMFS010000214.1:0-4110 GCA_964565585.1 uncultured bacterium | reverse complement strand
TTACTTCTTTACAGTCTGGATTGCCAATTAACAGTTGTCAATTTAAAAAAATAAGACATCTATGGTATAAATTTTATGAGTTTAACTTCTGAGGGAGGACTTTTAAAAATTTTCAATTATCAATTGACAATTTCAAATTATCTTTGATAATTTGATACCCTGAATCTTCCGGAATAGCATTTAATTATTTTCTTCGAAGGAATAACATAAAAGCCTAAGACCTACGACTTATGACCTTCGACAATGATAAAGTAGTGATTTTTAAAACTGGAAAAGAAAAAAGGGGCAGAATAACTGCCCCTAGTTATTTTTTTTACTTGATAGAAACACTCACATTGTCACATAATATTCCGGGTATCATTCCCATATTATAGAAATAATTATCCCTGCTTACTGCAAGTACATTTTTAAAATTATCATATATATTTCCTGCTACCATAGCATCCTTTATGATACCTTTAATTTTACCATCTTCTACATACAATCCGGGATTAACCCCTATTGAATAATCTCCATTAGGAATATTACCACTATGAGGTCCCAGAGCTCCCTCTACAATAACACCCCGGTCCATAGATTTTATGAGCTCTTCTACTGTTCTGTCTCCATTTTCAAAAGAGATATGCTTTAATGATGGACTTGGGTTTGTTGTTATTGGATCTCCTCCCCACATCCTTGATCTATAACCTGTAGATGTAGGTTCTATTCCAAGCTTGCTTGCATAATCAAGATTCGTATAATAATTTTTCAATACACCGTTTTCAATTATTTTAAGTTTTCTCGATTTTACTCCCTCATCATCAAAAGGTCTGGCTCCCGGATATTTATCATTTATAGGATCGTTTATCATTGTTAATTTGTCGCTGAATATTTTTTCACCAATTTTACCCTTTAGTGGAGATATATTTTCATAGATATTTTTAGCATTTGTCCCACTCAATATCCTCCAAAGATAGGTAAGCGAGGATACAGGCATAAAAAGGACTTTCATTTTTCCGCCTTTAGGCTCAACAGGATTTAAAGATTTTCTGTAATATTTTTTTATTTCATTTACTAACTTTTTAGGCATTTGTTCAAACTTTTTGGATGCAAAAACCCGATAGAGTCCTGTACCTGTTCCCGGATATATCAAGCCTCCAAAAATCACATAGCTGGAATTCTTTGTTTTTACATCAAGACCATTACTGTTTATGATTCTAATTTCATTGGTGGTAGCACTCAGAGATGCCATATATTCATTATCATCGGACAATTGTATTTTTTCACCGAACCGCTCTGCTTCTTTTAATAGTTTTTTCCCGGATATTTTTTCTATTTCTTCATCATATGTATCCAGGTCTTTTGCATTATAATCAGAAGGGAAACTGTACTCTGCTTTAACTCCACCCTTTAAAGATTTCAAGGCGTTTTCAACCAATCTTTTTCTATCTTTTAAATTCTTGGTATATGAAACTCCAATTTTACCGTCCTTAATAATCCTCAAACTAACTCCGGATTGAATTTTAAAATCCATATCTTTTGGTTTGCCATTTGTATAATTGATAGAGTTGTTTGATTTTCTCAAAGAATAAACTTCTACTTCATCGGCATATTCTCTGGCAATTTTTAATAACTTTTCCATCATACCCCTCCTATAACTAAATTATCAATAATCGTATGAGGACCGCCATGGCAGGATCTGATATTTGTCTGTCCTTTGCCGCATCCTCCGGTTTTACTCAATTCTAAATCACTGCCTACTGCGCGAATATTCTTCAAAGTTTTATATAAATTTCCGGAAATATTAATATCTCTTACCATATCCTTTATCTTTCCATTTTTTACAAGATATCCATACTGTGCACCAAATGTAAAATTCTCCCCGGAAGTCTGTCCACCTTTTGCATCACAAACATATATACCGTTATCGAGTTTTTTCAATAAATCTTCGAAACTATCATTTTGCGGTTCAATAAATATTGTTCCCATTCTAACTATAGGTGCATACCTGTAATCCTCGGCCACACAGTGTCCTGTTACAGGTTCATCAAATTCAGCTGCTGTTCTTCGTGAATGAAGCCTTCCTTTCAGCACACCGTTTTCCATAAGCTGAACTCTTCTTGCCCTAACACCTTCATCATCATATTTATAAAAACCAAGTTCTTTTTTTATTGTTGGATCATCCACAATATTTACAATGTCGTTTCCAAGTTTATTCCCCAGCTGCATCTTCTTTCTTAATGCAGGAAGGTCTTCCACTATATCAGCTTCTGAGAAATGACCGAATGCTTCATGGGTAAAAACTCCGGTTAGGTCCGGATTTAATATACAGTTATAAGTCCCACCTTCAACAGGCTTGGCAGAAAGCAGATCTACAACTATTTGTTTTCTCTTATCAATCATATCTTCAAGATTTCTTAAATGATAAAAGCCGTCGCTTCCACCTGCACCCAGACGTACATTCTGAATAATATTTCCATCGCTGCTTATAATTCCACCTTTAATACCAGAGGTAACCAGTTCCTCTATGATCTCAGCACCTTCTGTACTAAGAAAAAATCTTTTCCTGCCCAGTTCAAAATATGATATATTTGTATTTACAATTTTTTCATGATCAAGAGCCTGATCATTATATTTTTTAAGAAGTTCATTTTTTTCCTCTATTGATATATCTCTTGGATCTTCAGTCATATCCGGATAGTATTCATCCTGAATAACTTCAACATCAGCTAATTTAACGGGTTTCTTGCTGTTTTTACCCATTAGTTCAGCATATTCAACTGCATTTTTTACAGCTTCTTCAGCATCTTCTATCTTTGTAAATACAACAGAAGAAAAACCACCATTTTTAAGTACTCTAACTACAAATCCATCTGTAAAATTCTCACCTATTCCTTTTAATTCCCTACCGCTGTAAGAAATATCTGTTTCATTTTTTTCTTCATATCTTATATCAGCATAATCAGCATCAATCTTTGAAAGAATCTTTTTCATCTTACTAATCATTCCAACCTCCTTTAATTATATTTATAATAAATTTTTCAAAAATTAAGTCAAGAAATTTAATCTATAATCTGTTTTAGAGCCTAATAAAAAGTATTAGAGATGCTTAATAAAACTATATTAAAGCTTATTTATTCAAAATACCATTTAACATACTCAGGATTTGACTTAAAAATCATATCCATTGATGGCCTAATCCTTAAATTATACTGTTCCAGCCCATAGCCTTTAATTTTAATTTCTGCAGTGAATTTCACAATACTATCCTTATATTTTTCAACAAAATCCATCTTAATTATGTTATATTTTTTTTCACTGTACTTGTAAAATACCTCAACACTTATATTGGAAGGATCAATATCATCCAGATAAACATAGGCATCTATCCTAATGCTATCTCCCGTTTCCACATCACTTTTTTCAAAACCGGCATCAATAAACTTTATATACATGTTCTTCCATTTTTTCTCTATAACGGCCTTCTGTTTTACATATTTATGTAGTTTTTCAAATCCGGTTTCTTCAAGTTTATCTATATTTGTCATTGCGGGATAGTAGGACTTATAAAAATACTCATCCAGCATCCTGTGCATATTGAAATCCTTACAGATTGAGTATATTGATTTTTTCATCTTTTTAACCCAGTTTTTTGGATAATAGTATCCTGTCTTTTCATAATATAATTCTGTAATTTCCTCCTCCAGTAACGAATAAATCTGATTGGACTCTGCCGCATTTTTTAAATCTATATTATCATATCTTTCTCCAGCTGTAATTGCCCAGCCGTTTTCTCCATTATATCCTTCAGGCCACCACCCATCCAGGATACTCAAATTAAGAACACCATTAATACCTGCCTTCATTCCAGAAGTTCCACTTGCCTCCATATGTTTTAATGGAGTATTCAACCACAGGTCAACTCCCTGAACAAGATGGCGGGCAACATTAATATCATAATTTTCGAGAAATACTACCTTATCCTCCAAACTATATTCTCTTGCAAAATCAATAATCTCCTTTATAAGCTCCTTGCCTCTTTTATCAGCAGAATGTGCCTTTCCTGCAAATATAAGCTGAATAGGTTTCTTTTCATTGGTAAGAATTTTTCTCAATCGCTCTCTATCAAAA
>CAZMFS010000213.1:0-4144 GCA_964565585.1 uncultured bacterium | reverse complement strand
TTCCCAAAAGATATTTTTGAAAAAGAAGTAAAAAAAGCTACAAAAGTACTGGGGATAAAAAGAGATAAATTAATCATAAAAAAATATTCCGTCAGGGAATTTCCAAAGTATCGTCAGGATATACTTGAGGACCTTATCGAGTTAAGAGATAGTATAGAACCTGATCTGGTTTTTTTACCTTCTTCCTTTGATGTTCATCAGGATCATAAAACGATATTTGAGGAGGGAAGAAGAGCGTTTAAAAATGCTTCAATGCTTGGATATGAATTTATGTGGAACAATTTTGAATTTAACTCATCCTGCTTTTCGGTTTTAAAGAAAAAGCATGTCGAAAACAAAATTAAATCTCTTGATGAGTACAAATCCCAATCCGAAAAATTTTACTCTAAAGAAAAAATGATAAAGGGGCTGGCAAATTTTAGAGGATTGCAAATTTCTAAAGAATTTGCCGAAGCCTTTGAAGTGATAAGATGGATAATTTAAAGGGTATCGGTTCCCGCACTATTTTAATAGGCGGTACCGGAAGATCCGGGACAAATATTCTAAAAGAAATAATTGGAAATCATTCAGAGGTTTGTCTTTTACCCTTCGAATACCGATTTATAATTGATCCTTCCGGTATTGTTGATTTTTATAACAGCATCCGAAGCAGCTGGTCGCCCTATTTTTCGGACCATAAAATTAAAGAACTGGAAAATTTTTTAAAAAATCTTTCTCATAGAAATTATATAAAATATATAATTAGTAAAATAATTAAAATAATCGATAAGAAAGGGTTGTTAATTTCACCTGAAAGATATACGGAGTGGGAGCTAAGTAAATGGATTCCTGATTATGATAAATATGTTGATGAGCTAATTGAAAATTTAAAGGATTTTAAATATCGGGGAATATGGCCCGGAACCCGAAGTTTTTCAGTAAAAAACAGGATATTTTTTACAGATTTCAGAAAAGATTTCAAAGAAATATTGTCCGAGTTCGTTCTAAAATGCATAAAAAGTATTTTGAAGAATGAAAATAAGACTTATTATGTTGAAGATAACACATGGAATATACTGTATATTAAAGAATTATCCGAACTGATACCTAAAAACAAATTCATACATGTTATTCGTGATCCCAGAGATGTAGTATCTTCTATGATTAATCAAAGATGGTGTCCGTCTAGTTTAAGAGAGGCTATCGATTTTTATGCATCAATTATGGATAGATATATTGAATCAAAAAATAAGTTAAAAAATAATAAAATTGTTGAAGTAAAGCTTGAAAATATTGTAAGTGAAACTGAAAGCGAAATAAAAAATATTTTTGATAAATTAAATATTGAATTTGATACAAAACTACTTGATGTTGATCTCTCCAGTTCTCATTCCGGCAGGTGGAAAAAAGAAATAAAAAAGAAAACCTTTTTGAATGAAAGATTGAATAAATATTTGACGTATTTTAATTATAATTAATATTAATAAAGGAAGTTAATTTGAAAAAGGCACTATTAATAGTATATTCCAATTTTAAAAAAGATAACAGGATAAGAAAGCATAAATATTTTCTAAAAAAAGCCGGTTATGATGTTGATATAATCGGCTTCAGTGAAGAGAACTATTACAATCCCACCATAGTCGATAAAATTAAATACCTGTTCTGGTTTGTTTTAAAAAAAGAAAAAGCGATAAAGTATCTATTCGGTAAACTTGAATACAAATCAAAATTACAGAACAAATACGATTTGATTATTGCCAATGACTGGGAGGCTTTACCTATAGCCGTTAATTTTTTAAGCAACAATAATATCCTGGTATATGATTCGCATGAATATGCGATCAAGATGGCAACCCAAAATTTTAAGTGGTGGCTGTTTATAAGACCTCTGGCCAAATATATAGAAGAAAAATATATTAAATATGCAGATATGATAACCTGTGTGAGCAAAGAGATTGTAGAAGTTTATAAGCAGATTTATAAGCGTAATGATGTATATCTTGTAAGAAATATATCCATGTATTCGGATAAAAACAAATTAAGGATTCAAAAAACCAAATCTATGCCTATAAGGATGTACTATCACGGAAACTATTTAAAATCAAGGAAGCTTGATACCGTTCTGGATGTGATTAAAAAATTTGATAAAAAATATGAAGTTCATCTAAGATTGTTAAGAGATACGAGCTCTCTTAAGCAAAAATATGCAAGCAATAAAAATATTATTTTTCATAAACCGATAAAACCTGAAAAATTACTGGATGATATAAATGATTATGATTTTGGTATAGCAGCTCAACCTGCTGTAAACGAAAGCAGAATGTTTTCTCTACCCAATAAATTTTTTGATTTTATCTTTGGAGGGGTTCCTGTTCTAATTTGCGGGGAAACTATTTCAATGTCAAGAATAGTCCAAAAATACGATATCGGATTTATAGCCAAAAACTTTACGCAGGAAGCTATTGAAAAGGTCTTAAAGAAAATTAGCATAGAAGAGATTAACCGGAAGAAGAAAAATTTATTAAAAGCTCAAAAAGAGCTATCCGCAAAAAAGGAGTGGCATAGATTAATTAGAAAGATAGAGAAACTGAGTAAATCGGTTTGAGATCGATGACAAAGGATAATATATGGGGTTTGTATGTGTGGGTTTAACGGGATAGTTAAAAAGAATAACCGGACAGTAAAAAGAGAAAACGTTGAGAAAATGAATAATAAGATTACCCATAGGGGACCAGATGATTCAGGTTTTTATTTTAATAAAAATATCGGATTTGGGCATAGAAGGCTATCAATAATTGATTTATCCTCAAAGGCATCTCAACCTATGCATTATCTTGATAGAAGATATACAATTATATATAATGGAGAAATTTATAACTATATTGAACTAAAGCAGGAGCTTATAAAACATGATTATAGATTCAATTCTCAGTCTGATACTGAAGTTATTCTTGCTTCATTTGATTTATGGGGTAAAAAATGCGTTCATAAGTTTAATGGAATGTGGTCTTTTGCTATCTATGATGATAAAAAAGAAGAAATATTTTGTAGCAGGGATCGATTTGGGATCAAACCTTTTTATTATATGAATAAGAAAGAGAAATTTATATTCTCTTCGGAGATAAAACCTCTTCTTTTGTTTAATAATAAAAATTTAGCAAATAGAAATGCAATTATTGATTATCTTGCCGGAAATCTGCTGGATCATACAGAGGAAACTTTTTTTAGGGATGTATACAGATTAAAAGGGGGGTATAATTTAGTTTATAATTTAAAAAACAGCAGTTATAATATCTATCAATATTATAAAGTTAATAAAGATACCATGCACAAACAGAAATACGATCTTAATAAATTTAATAATTTATTGGAGGATAGTATTAACCTAAGGTTAAGATCCGATGTCAAAGTTGGAACATGTTTGAGTGGAGGAATTGACAGCTCAATAATATCCTCTATTGCTTCGGATTTTTATAGAAAAGAAAATAGCGATCCATTCTCTGCAATAACTGCAAAATCGGAGGACAAAAGGGTAGATGAATCCGAGTATGCAAAAAAAGTGGTAGATTCAAAAAAGCTAAAATGGAATATAACAGAGCCAAAATATAGTGATTTTAAAAAGGAGTTATTTAATGTTATTAAAACCCAGGAGGAACCCTTTGGGTCAACATCTATATATATGCAGTATTTTGTAATGAAGGAAGCCGGAAAAAATGGGATAAAAGTACTACTCGATGGACAGGGTGGAGATGAACTCTTCTGGGGCTATGAATATTATTTTCACCTTATACTTGCAAAATACTTGAAAAATTTCAGTATCAAAGATATTTTAGTATTTTTCAAAAAAATTACCGGATTCAAATTGTCAAAAGTTAAAACATTTCTACAGAGCATTGTTTTTTTATTCAAGCTAAGACCGTTATCTCTGGTTACTAAAGCTTTATACTTGAAAAATAAAAAACATGCCTATAAACGAATGAAAAAATTCTATGGGAGTAATAGCTTAAAACAATACAATTTAAACGAAATATTTAGATTAAATATGCCTGCTCTTTTAAGATACGAGGATAAGAACTCCATGAAATTTTCTGTAGAAAGCAGGCTGCCGATGCTTGATTATAGGTTGTTTGAAGAAGTAATAAAAATAGATCCAATAGAGCATTAT
>CAZMFS010000212.1:0-4228 GCA_964565585.1 uncultured bacterium | reverse complement strand
AGTTTAATTCTAAATTTGAAAAAGATTTTATTACAGGAGGTTATACCGGTTGTTTTTTATGTTTTGGACCCGCTATATCAAAATTTCCACAGTATGAGTTTTCCTATGATTATAGTTTTGAATACGGTTTATATAAAACTAATTTCGTTTCTATAGATGATAGGAAAAGGATCAATGATATAAAAAATCTTTCAAAAAAGATTGCAAATAACGATCAAATTGAATATGTTGGTCTGGATTATATTCGTGCGGGACAGGGCGGTTTTGAGAACTACAAAGAATTTTCAAGAATTTTTGATATTAATATTAAAGGGGATAGTAATAAAGAGAAGATTTTAAATCTTGCAAAGCTTGTCAAAAACAATAATAAACCTAATATTAGGAAAAAGTGGGAATATTTCCGTGCCTATAAAACATCCAAGGTGATAGAGGAGATTGCAAAAGATATTGATAAACCATTATGGGTGTTTAACCTTGGCTGGGAGCAGGGACATAATCATGGACAGGACCCAATAATGTTTACAGATGCTGGAGCTGATGTGATATTTGTTATGCTTTATGAAGCCAATTACTCTGAATACAATGATATGATGAAAAGCTGGGATAAATATCTTTCAGATGTAAATAATTTGCAGCTAGTTACAGGACAGGTTATTGATTATCCACTCAATGATAATATAAAGAAAAAAAAATCAGGACCAGAAGAAATGTTAAGAAGATATAAGTATGCTTACGATGTATTTTCACAAAATGATAATTTAAAGGGTTTTTTTCTCCATGACCTTGTTAGAGCCTACTATGGAAGGTTGTATCCTTATACCACAAAAGAATGGCTTTATGCATCTGGATCGGCGATATCCTATTATGATACAAAATCTAACAGGTTTGAGCTGAGCCTTAAAGCCAAAAAAAAGGAGAGAAAACTTTATTTTACCATAAAAAACGATTATAATAAAAAAATAAGGATTGGTAGTATTGTATTTAAACCTAAATACTGGCAAAATTATAAGTACGAAGATGTAAAAATAGAATCCAAAAGCAGTGCGGTTTTTGAAATACCTTATAAATTTTACAAACGGAAAATGGGGAGACAGTTTGTTACTATGATTTTTGAATTTAAAGGTAGGAAATTTTTCAAGACTTTGTATTTTGATTCTATTAATTAATTTTTAGTGAGGAGTTTTTTATGAATAAAAAAAATATTCTTATTGGTATATCGGGAGGAATAGCAGCATATAAGATTGCATATTTGATTCGTTTATTTAAGAAAAGTAATTATAATGTAAGGGTTGTTATGACAGAAAGCGCTACAAAATTTATCTCTCCGGTTACTATTGAAACCCTATCAGAGAATCCTGTAAGTACAGATACATTTTCACTTGATTGGTCTGACCAAAAAGGATTCATTCCTCATATTAAAAACACTGATTATGCCGATATATTTCTTCTTGCCCCGGCTACTGCAAATATACTTGGGAAGATTGCAAATGGGATTGCTGATGAAATACTTTCAACAACAGCAATTGCGATAAAAAATGAGATACCAAAGTTAGTATTTCCTGCCATGAATATTAATATGTTTGAAAATTCAATAAATCAGATGAACATTGAAAAATTGAGGGAAAACGGATATGAAGTATTTGAACCCAATGAAGGAGAGCTGGCATGCGGAATAAAGGCCAAGGGCAGATTAATTCCTGAAAAACATATATTTCAAATAACCGAAAAATATTTAAATAAACAAAAACTTAAAGGTAAAAAAATACTTGTAACTTCCGGAGCTACACTCGAACCTATTGATCCTGTTAGGTATATTACAAATCATTCCTCAGGTAAAATGGGCAATTCAATAGCTAGAGTTTGCTGGAAGTATGGAGCAGATGTGGATCTTGTAACTGGAAAATATGGAGAAAAAGAGGATTTGATTAATCAATATTTTGTAGATACAGTAAAAAATTTATGGAAGAAAATAGATAGTTTACTAAGTAAAAGAGATTATGACTATGTTGTCATGGCATCAGCTGTTTCTGATTATAAAATTAAAGATATCAAAAATAATAAAATAAAAAAAACACAGAAGGAACTGAAACTAAAGCTGGAGAAAACTAGAGATATTATCGAATCGATAAATGATAAATATAATGTTCCAATTATAGGTTTTGCAGCTGAAACGGAAAATATTGAAAAAAATGCAAGAAAAAAATTGAAAGATAAAAACATGATGGCAGTTGTTGCAAATGATGTATCTCAGAAAGATATCGGATTCAGAAGTGAGCTTAATAACTGTCTAATCATTACTGATGATAAGAGTATTGAAACGGGAAAAGAAAGTAAAATAGAAATTGCCGAAGAGATCGTTTCTTTAATGGAATGAATTTGAGGAGGTAATATATGAGAATAGCTGTAATTACTGATACCCACGAAAATGTAGACACAATCAAATGGGCTGTAAGAACCGTTAATAATAGCGATATTGATTTTTTGATACACCTTGGCGATATAATATCTCCGATAATGTATAACTATTTTAAAAATCTCGAGTGTGAATTCTTATTTTTATATGGAAATAATGATGGTGAGAAGAGCTGGCTTAAGGAAAAATTCGGAACCATTTATGATTCACCTTATATTCTAAAAAAATTTGATAAAAAATTTTATTTAACACATAAAGACCAAAATTGGGAAGATATTATAACAAAAGAAAGACCGGATTTTATCTTTTACGGTCATACTCATGAGTTTAATCTGGAAAAAAGAAAAAATACTATTATATTTAATCCTGGAGAGGCATGCGGTTTGCTTGAAAATTTACACAATTTTGCTATAGTGGATTTAAAAGAAAATAAAATTGAATTAATGAAAAAATATGATGAAAATGAAAATTTTGATATATAAAAGGAAAGGGTATTTATGGTTGTTAACAAGGAAAAATTAAAAGAGATTGAAAATCGGTTCAGTGAAAGAAGTGAGTATTTAGCAAGAGATCTCAACATGATAATTAAAAATTTAAACGATATAAAGGATAGTGTTATAAATCTATCAACCGAAATTGAAAATATGAAGAAAAATACATGAATAATGAAGAAGTGTCTATTAATTATATTATTATTTTTCATTTTAATTTATTCTAGCTTATCTGCTGAACTAAAAAATAACATAGAAGAGTTGTATAAAAAAAAGCAGTTTGATAAGATAATATTCAAATACGATAAAGCGGATAATGATTTTAATTCAAACGAAAAATATATAATTGCAAAGGTTTTAAAACAAGAGGGAAGAAAGCAAAACGCAAAATCTCTCTATTTTGAACTGCTTGATAGGGGATATAAAAATCAAAGTTTCCTATATAAATTATGGAATCTCATTGATAGAGATGAAAAAGGGTTTTTTTTTAAAAACGCCCTTAAACATTATCCGAAGAACAATTTTGTCAAGTATCGCTATATAAATTATCTTGAATCAACAAGAAATTATGAAAAGCTAATATATTTTCTAGAAAAAAATCTTCAAAACAGCAATTATCATAATACAAATACAATTAACAAATTAATTAATTTATACTTACAGAAAGGATTGTTTAAAAATAGATACTCAAAGTATAAATCAGCAGGTACTGTACTTTCTTTGTATATGTCGGTTATTGCAGATGATTATAAATATTTTAGGAAAAAGTTCATATCTCTGAGTAGAAAAAAACAGAACAAGCTCATAAAATTTGTATTAAAAAAGGGAAAGCTTAAAATATTAAATAAAAGCTATAATAATTTAAAAAATAGAAAATATAAACTACTTCTGGACTACCTTGTAAATGAAAAAACAATATCTGTTGATAATATCTCATCGGATAAGTTAAAATTTATATTAAATTCCTGTATGGAATATGGAAAATTTAAAAAAGCAGAAAAATTATTAAAGAATATCGAAACAAACAATAAAATAAGCAAGGAGAAAACAAATGTATAAAATCGATAAGTATAATACTTTCAATATTATCCATGTAGAAAAAAAGGGAATTAAGATAAGTTTATTAGATTATGGCGCAACAATTTATCAACTACAAACTCCTGATATTTCTAATATAATTAGTATGTTGGATATGATGCTTGAAAATTATCATAAAATGGTTCAATTTGAAGCAACTAACAGATTCCAGAATAGAGAAAGATTGAATTTCATGGAAGCTAATATACATATGATGGATATTATGGAATCTTCTACAGACACAACA
>CAZMFS010000211.1:0-4261 GCA_964565585.1 uncultured bacterium | reverse complement strand
ATATCCTTCAGAAAGATGGAGATCTGATGCACCTTCTGATAAAACCTTTTCAATAAGCTCGTACACTAATTTATTGTTTTGAATATTTTCCATTTTTAATTGAAATATTATTTATTTAAAATTTCTTCTGTTTTACTTAAAACTTCAGAAGGAACAGCGCTTGCTTTTACTACATATCCGTCAATATCTTCTGTTTTAGCTCTATCCACATCATCCATATCGCTTTGATTTGATAAAATTATTATCTGGTATATTAGATATTTGTATTTTTCTTAATTTGATATTTTGAAAATATGAAGTTCTTTGATTTAGAAATATTGATGATAAATTATAATATTCACGTTTAGTTTCAGAATGAATATAAGTAATGAAGTATAATATAATTATTATTAAGGATATATATAATAATTTCTTTTTCATAATACCTCCTAACAATATATAATAAATTATATCAGATATAAAATAGTATACATGGATATATTATTGAATGATAAATATGGTAAGAAGGTAATATAAGAAATAAATTGGAAAATAACTTAATTAATGGAAAAACAAAAGGGGTCACACATTAAAGGTTTAATGTGTGACCCCTTTTATTTGAAGCAAACTTAAGCCGTTAACATTATCCTTTTAGCTTATTAAAATGGAAATAAAGAATTATTTTAAATAACTATTTTTTCTCTGTCATACCAAACAAATTATTTTAAACCATCAAGCAACAAATTATTTAGTTAAATGAAATTAATTTAAAATTTAATTATTTTATTCTCTCTTTTTGTTTTGTTATAGTTTCTTTAATTTTATCAGGAGAAGGGAGTCCATAAATAGCTTGTTCAAAAGCAGCTGTACCAGCAGTTGCTAGAGCAATGTTTCCAATATTAAATAGTTTTTGAATCAAACCTTGTTCAATATTTATAGTTTTCAAATCGGAAATAGCGAGCTCACTTGTAGTTGTTTTTAAAATCCCTTTTTTTGCTATAATTTTATTTTTTTTAACAATAAATCTCAAAGAATATCTTTTCCATACTGCTATAATTACTGGTATGATTAAAAAAAAGAATAAAAAATGTGGAAAAATAAAATGTAACCAAGAAGGCCTTACATCAAGTAGTACATCTTTCTCATTCATAATAACTCCTTTCTAAAATTATCACCAAATCTAGCAACTATTACAATACCATAAAAAAATCATTTTGCAAATGTTAATTATTATTCTTTTAATATAAAAAATAAGTAAAAAAGAAATAAACGGGGGGGCTTCACATTTATACAAAGTTCTTGATTCTTTTACAGAAAATATGAATGTTTAATTATTATGGGAGCAAATTAATTAAAAAAATAAAATAAAGAAAAAGTTTTAACAGGATTTTGAAATTCAAATGGATAGAAAAAAGAAAAAAGTGCACCAAATCACAATGATTCTATTAGATTAATTTAAATCATTTTTAATTTATCCAATAGCTTAATAAAAAGTAAATATAATTATTTTAGGTATTAGGATTGATGAAAATATGTATTAATTATATAATAAAATATGTTTTAGGTTTTTGTTTATTTTAAATTGAGGGATATTATGAAAAAATTATCTATTTTATTTTTGGCAGTTGTTATGGTTAGTATTGTTGGATGCAGTTCCGGGGAAGATGAATTTCTGAAGGCAGAAAAGTATTATGACAATAATAACAAACAGGCAGCATTTGAATGGTACTTAGAATCGGCGGAGAAGGGGTTTACAGAAGCTCAGGTTAAAGTTGGATATATGTATAAGGATGGAAAGGGAACATCAAAAGATTACCAAAAATCCGTAATTTGGTTTAAAAAAGCAGCTAAAAAAGGACATTTGAAAGCTCAGGAGGAATTAGCTCAGTTATATACTTTTATAGATGAAACGGCAGATAAAGAAAAAGCACTTAAGTGGATAAACATTTATATTGAAAATCCGAAAGCCAGTAAAGATCAAAAAAATAATGCAAAGTTATTATTGCATACGATAAAAGCCTTGACTCCTGAAGAATAACCTTTGATATTAGGTATTATTTTAAGTTTAATGACATTCAATTATATACAACAAATAGTAATAAATTTTGTATAATATTTAAATCGGAAGGGATGATTTAAATGTTTCGGGGTTATATAATAGGAATAGAAAATAATGCCAATTTTATAGTAAAATATATAAAAAAAATTAATTTTAATAAAGTAATAAGATACGGTGGTTTTATAGCAGGGATAATACTGATAATATTTGCATCTTCAATAATAGATCAATTAAATTCGCCTACAGAGGATTTTGTGCATGTAAAGGGAGGCACATTTATAATGGGTTCAGAAACTTCTAAAAGTGATATAAAACAGCCGGTTCATGAGGTAAAAGTTGATAGTTTTTATATATCTAAGTATGAAGTTACTGTTAGAGATTATATCAAGTTTTTAAATTCCGCAGAAGTAAAAAAAGATGTTAAACTACATGGAAATGAATTAATGAATTTATCTTCTTCTTATATCGAATACGATGGAAGATTTTATATACCTGAGATAGAAGATGATTTAGAATATTTGTCAGAAAAAGAAAAAGATTTATTAAAAAAGGTTTCAAAATTTCCTATGCTGGAAGTGACTTTTTATGGTGCTGTTGAATATTGTAACTGGTTAAGTGAAAGGAAAGGTTTGGGGCCTGTCTATGATATAAGTAAAGAGAAGGTAGAATGCAATTGGAATGCAAATGGTTACAGATTACCAACAGAAGCAGAGTGGGAGTATGCTGCAAAAGGGGGACAGAAATCTAAAGGCTATAGATATAGCGGAAGCAACAATCCAAACAAAGTAGCATGGTATAAAAAAAATAGTGATAATATGCCTCATCCGGTAGGTACTAAGAAGCCCAATGAACTGGGTATTTACGATATGAATGGTAATGCTGCTGAGTGGTGCTGGGATAGATATAATGAAAATTATGATTATGAATATGATAATCCTAAAGGTCCTAAAACCGGCTATGGAAGAATTATTAAAGGTGCTGCTGCATATGATACTAAATTTTTTTCAAATTCTTATCGTGAAAATGTTCGTCCTGATAAAGATAATAGAGTAATTGGTTTTCGAATTGTCAGATCCGATATTTAAATAAAATATTATATTTTAAAGGAGGAATATGATGAAAGTTATTATTAAAGTCTGTTTACCAATAATTTTATTTGCTTTAAGTACAGTAGTTATTCATGGGAAAACAGATTCTATTTTGAATGAGATAGAGCCAACGAAAAATAAAAATACAAGGAAAAAAATATTAATGGTGGGGACTAATACCGAATATTCTCCTTTTGAATATAAAAAAAATGATGAATATGTAGGAATTGATATCGAGCTGGTTCATATTTTAGCTGATAAACTTAATATGAAATTAAAAATTGTCGATATGGATTTTGATTCATTAATCCCAGCATTAAATGCGAGAAAAATTGATATAGCCATTGCTGCATTAACCATTACAGAAGAAAGGGAGGAGATAATAGATTTTTCAATTCCATATTACAGCTGTAATCAGGTAATTATTGTACCTGAAAATTCAGATATTAATATAAATGATGAAAAAGATTTGACTGATTATACTATTGGAGTCCATAATAAAACAACAGGTCAGATTTATATATCCAAAAATTATGTTGAGCAGGGAAAAATTAAGGATAAACAGATTATTAAGTACCCCACAAATAATGAAACTATTGATGAAATTCTTAATGGTAATATAGACTTAGCTATTATTGATATGAGTGCTGCAAAGGCAAATAAAAAGTTAAAACCTATTAGAATTGTTTATACTATAGAAACCAATGAAAAATACGGGATTGCAATGCCTAAAGATTCATCTTTGAAATCAAAAATAAATAATTCTTTAAAAGAAATATTAAATTCAGAAAAATGGATTGATATTCTAAATAAATATTTGAAATAAATTATTCTATCTTTACAAAAAGATTATTGCAGTAGTTTCATCTAATGGCTATTTTTATTTTTTACCCCGTATTCATAGGTATATATCTTTTTTAGATTACATAAATAAAGCTTCATCCTTAATTTTGCTTAAATTTTAGATATACCAATTCCATTTTAAAAAGACTAATAGTGTTTATTAAATCATCGTCAATAAAATATTTTCAGTTAATAATCCATATTGCTTATTTTTCTACTTTATAGGGTAAAAGGACCAAATAGATGCTTTCCTTTTTCGTTAAAATAAAAAAGATTATTTTCTTTATCCATT
>CAZMFS010000210.1:0-4270 GCA_964565585.1 uncultured bacterium | reverse complement strand
CCAGCCTATCTCCGCTTGCCTCGTTAAAAGCCACCCCGAATTTTACCTCAGGAGAGGACTGCATCATTACTTCGTATAAATCCTCAACTGTTTTTATAAAATGACTCTGTCCTAAAATGATATTGCTATCATCCGGTTTCTCTATCTTTATCTGATCTATATCCATAACAACCTCCTAATCTAAATATTCTGATGGAACCTTCTTCTCCAGTATTTTAAATAAAGATATACTAATTATGATCGACCCCGCTGCCTGTAATAGATTACCAGGTAGCTCAGCTACGGCTGCTGCAATTTTAAACTTAAAAACTTCAACTACAAAATAACCTAAAACCATCCATAAAGTTGCAACAATAGCAGAGATTGATAAAAATAAAATCTTGCTTTTCCTGTTAAAAAAAGTTAATAGCAGTCCAAAAAGCAATCCCTCAATTCCTTTTATAACAAATGTAAAAGGGGCAAAGGAGCTATAACCTCCGATGATATCAGCAATTGCCGATCCAAATGAACCAATTATTGCTCCAAAACCTCCTCCAAAATACATAGCACCTAGAAGAATCATGGAATCTCCAAGATTTATATACCCATTAGTTTGTGGAACAGGTACACGAATTATCAGGGTCATTACAACAACAAGTGCTGTAAAAATTCCGAGTAGAGCTATTCGTCTTAACTTATTATCCATTATTATCCCCCTTAATTAGATTAACTAAAAAAATCATCGTCCTCGTCATCTTCATCTAATTCCTCATCTTCCCAATCCAAATCATCTTCATCTACATTAAATAGATCATCATCAAAATCATAATCATCTTCATCAAAGATATCTTTTTTTTCATCCTTCTTCTCTTTTTCTTTATCCTTATCCTTCTTTTGTTTTTCTTCTTCAATTTCATCAATTGTCTCATTTTTATCAAAATTTTCATCGATTCCATAGGATATGGTATCATCTTCCTTTTCGATTTTTTTCTCTTCTTTAGATTTTTTTCCATTTATCTCTTCAGAATAATCTTTTTCTTCTGACTCATAATCTTGTTGTTTATTATCTTCAATCTCTGAGATTTTTTCTTCCTTTTCTTCCTTTTCTTCTTTTCTTTCTTCATCCTGAATTATTTCAGATTCAGAACTTCCTTTTTGTGTTTCTTTTTCTTCAAAATTCTCCGACTCTCTTTTTTCATTTTCTTCGGTATGCTCTACTTCTTTATTCTCATCCAATTTGTTTTTCTCAGAAAATGAAATTTCATCATACTCCTCATTTATTATTTCATCTTCCATCTCTTTTTTTTCGTATTCCTCTGATTCTTTTTTCTCTTCAGGGACTTGTTTCTTAATTTCTTCAAACTCTTCATCCAAATCCCTCTTCTTTTCCTTTATTTTATCAAAATCCTCTTTTAGATTATCTTTTATTTCATCTAATTCCTCAATTTTTTCTTCCATAACTGCTTCTTTTTCATCAAGATTCTCAGCTTCAAACTCATTATTTTCAAACTTCTCTTTTTCAGGAAACTCAATTTCTTCATTCTCTTTTTCATAAAAAGATTTGCTATCTAATTCTTCCAGAGATTCCTCTTTTTTCTTTTTTTTCTGCATATCATAACCTTTTTCAATTTCCCTTGTTTCTTCTCCTTCATAAAGGTCCTCTGTTTCTTCTTTAAAACCTAAAATATTTTTAACCTTTTCTAACGTAATTTTTTCATTTTTGGCTTCATAAAATGTTTTTAAAGTGTTTACAAAACCGTATGCCTTTCTAATATCGCCATTTGACTTAGTATATAAAAACTCCAGAATATCATTATTAAGATCGATACTCTCATCCTCAAACTGAATTTTTATTATATTATGGAAGGTATCTCTATCAATATTAGATAAACGGAGAAAAATACTATCATTTAAGCGCGATTCTAGATCCGATGATATGGCATCTATATCCTCAGGTTTTTTTACTGAAGTTAAAAACAATTTAAGTCCTTCTTCCTTTATTGAATCATAAATAATTCTAAATTCGAATAAAGCCTCATCACTATTACAAATTTTATGAAAATCATCTATTAAGACCACATCTTTATATAATATTTGTGATCTAAAATCATCCATTTTATTTTTTTTGTCATAATTATTTAATAATATTTTAAATTTATTCCCATTAATATAAAACAAATCAGTATTTTCTTTTTGCTTCAGACGGTTCCCGATAGCATTTAATAGATGGGTTTTCCCACTCCCATTTGGTCCAAAAATATATATCGGTCTTCTAAATTTTTCTAGTCTATCAATAATATGCTTGGACATATCAAAAGAATTACTGTTACAGCTTCCCTTTATGAAATTATCAAAAGTATAATCTATTACAGGTTCCTGATACTGCTTGAATTGTTTATCAATTTTATTGATTAAATTTTCATACTCTTTTTTTACTTCCTCATATTTTTCTATACTTAAGGCTTTTTGTTTTATATTATATATTTTATCCTTAAATTTTTTGTAATTCAGTTCTTCTAAATGATTTAAAATTTGCTCAACTTCATTGATTTTTTTCGCAAAAGATCCAAATTTGCTCTTTAATTCATCAAAATTACTCTTAAGCATCTCTTCTAGCTTAGAAACATCAAACCCTTTATCCTTCCATTCAAAAAGCTTTTTTATTATAAAGCTTTTTAAATTATCCTCGTACTCTTTTATGTGATCGTTTTTTTTCTCTTTTTCAATATTCTCATCCTCCTGCATCTCTGTTAATATTTCATTTTCATCTTCAAACTCAAATTCCTCTTCATATTCATTTTTTTGTAATTCTTCATTTAATTTTCGGCTTTCTTCAAGAGGGAACTCCTCATTTTGTTCTTTTTTTTGTTCTGTATCAAAATCATCTTCTTTATCTATTTCATCAAAATTATTTGGATTATCTTTCTTATGCATTTTATCTTCAGGAACAATGTGATTTAACGCTTTATTGTAAGTTCTATAATAAGGAATAGATTCATCATAATTTTTGCTTTTAAATCTATCATAAATAAACGGCCTCATTCTTGTTATTACAAACATGCGATCCTTTTTATCAAATTCATCAAAATATTTATGAATTGTTTCCCAGCCTTTTTCCGATATAGATTTCAATCCGGAGAAATCAATTACCAAATCATGAATTTCTTTTTCATTAATTTTTTCCATGACTTCTTTAAAACCATCTATAGTTTCATTAAACAAAGCCCCCTGGAGGTTTAACAGTCCTATTTCCGGATATTGCTCATCTTTTAATACAGAAAATTCTATACTCTCTTTTTGAATTTTAAATAGTTCTTCCATAAAGCCTCCTTTTGAGTTTTTATACTTATATATTATTCTGAATAGCATTATTTGTCAAGTTTTAAGAGGCAAACAATTATCTAAAAAATATTTA
The DNA here is from genome assembly GCA_964565585.1 of uncultured bacterium. Taxonomy (GTDB): domain Bacteria; phylum Macinerneyibacteriota; class Macinerneyibacteria; order Macinerneyibacteriales; family Macinerneyibacteriaceae; genus Macinerneyibacterium. The sequence continues at coordinate 876 of CAZMFS010000210.1, read as the reverse complement.
AAAGGATAATTGCAGATTCTAATTTCCTTTTTTCTTATATCTATATTGAAGATATCTGAGTACAGCAAAAATTATTAATGAAAAATATATCATAACTACAGCTATAGGTTTTGAATATTTCAACCCGAAGGAGGTAAATTTTTCATAAATCATTACAGGAGCTGTCATAGGATGATAGGCAAGAATTACAACTGCGCCAAACTCACTCAAACCTCTTGCCCACATCATAATAATACCCGTAAAAATATCGGAAAAGGCTAGGGGAAGCACTATTTTTCTAAATGTATAGAACTTTGAAGCACCGAGATTCATAGAAACATATTCATAATGTTCATCCACCTTTTTAAACCCTTCTTTAGCACTATTTGCCAGATATGTGAAACTAACAAAAAACATTCCCAGCATAACCCCATACATAGAATCAACAAACTCAATTCCAATAGTTTTAAATACCTTCCCCAAAAAAAATCTAGAACCATAAATACTCAAAAGTGCTATTCCGGCAGCTGAATGGGGAAACATAACCGGGATATCGATCAGAGATTCAATAATATTTTTAAAGGGAAAATTATATCTTGTAAGTATATATGCTGTTGGAACTCCAAAGATCACACCGGCTAATGTAGCAAATAAGGAACTTTTAAATGTAAAAAAAATCGAATTTAATATCTCTTTATTCTCGGTTATATATTTTATTAGTTCCGGAGAGAGAGAAAGCAGCATTTTCATTATAGGAGCAGATATCAAAAAAAGAATAGTAATAAATAAGGAGAAAAGTACTATTTTAAAAATTTTATCCTTCATAACTATCCCATTATTTCTACTGCAGTGGTTTTAAAAAAAAATTGTCAAATCTTAAAGTAAAATAGCTGAAGA
>CAZMFS010000209.1:0-4271 GCA_964565585.1 uncultured bacterium | reverse complement strand
TTTTTTAAAATTTCTGCAGCAGTTTCATCAATTTCCTGCCATGCTTTATCTGTAATTGGAGACAAATTTCTTTTTAAAATATCCATAAAATCACCTCTTTCTATTTATTTTTCAAACTGCCTATGCCTAGATCTCCACCGCTGTTATTATTATCACCATCGTTACCATCTTCTCCGTTTTCTTCTTTTTCATCTTCAAGCTGGGTTATTGGATTGTTGGTAAAAAGATAAGTTCTAAGCTCATCATCCCATGCAGGCATATTTCTTCTCAACCATTCAATGGTCATACATGCATGTTCAATTTCTTCATCCCTGTTATGAGCTAATATTTCTTTTAAAGGCTGACTTGTGGCTGCATCAACTCTCTGCTGGTACCAGTTAACCGCCTCTATCTCTTCCTTTAAACTATTTAAAGCTCTAACAAAATCTTTAGTATTGTCACTTAAATCTTCTACTGGCTCGTGATATTGACTCATATAAACCTCCTTTTTTAATTCATATTATATAGTATATGATTTTATAAAATTTTCAAGTTTGTTTTAAATATAAATACTATACTAAACTAATCATTCAAATGATTCATTTATAGATAATAACTACATATAAAACTATTTTAAAATGAAATAATATCTGCTGGAGACTTTAGAATCTCATAGATTTTATTCTAAAAAATTGAATAAGTAAAATTTGATTCTATAGTCATATAACTTATATTTATCTTGAAAGTTCTAAATATTCGTTTTGAAATTTTTTATTTTTTTCTTGACACGAAAGAAAACAGGGGTTAGTTTAATAAAAAAGGAGGTTATTTATGTTCAATTTATTAAAGTTAAATTTTAGCAATCTTGTTTGTTCAATTTATTCAGATATTTCTATCACTTCTATTTCTATTCTTTCAGGTTCTTCCATCCATCATCATCATTCTCATTCACATATTCATTAATCCTTTTTTATTTTAGATTATAAATTTTTAATTATTTCATAGATTAATTAATTTATAAGTTATACAGCTATATTTTATTTTTGTATAACTTTATTTTTTTTATAAATAGGAGGTTTTTATATGCAAAAATTAAAAATAGTTCTTCCAAAGGGAAGACTTTTTGATAAATTAGAACAGTTGTTTTCTTCAATAGGTATAAAGATGAAACTAAATAAAAGGTCCTACATACCTAAGGTTTCTGATAACAATATCGAAATAAAAATTATGAAACCGCAAAATATTCCAAGCGTTATAGAAATGGGAAGTCATGATCTGGGTTTTACAGGTAGGGATTGGGTGGAGGAAACCGAAGCTAAAGTAAAAAACATAATAGATCTCGGTTTTGATAGTGTAAAAATAGTTTCGGCAATTCCAAAAGAAAAGAATATAAACAATTTAAGTAGAAAAAAACTAGTCTGTGCTACAGAATATCCAAATATTGCAGATAACTACCTCTCAGAAAAAGGATATAACTATGTAATCCTTAAAACCTACGGAACTACAGAAGTATTTCCTCCCGATGATGCAGATATGATTATAGATAACTGCTCCACCGGTACAACCCTACGACAAAATAATTTAAAAATATTTGATACTATAATGCAATCCTCAACAATAATGATAGCAAACACAGATATCGAAAAGAACTCCTTAAAATTAAAATACATTAATAAGATAAAAATGCTGATAAATTCTGTACTCAATGCGAATAGAAAAGTTATTCTTGAGATGAATGTAGAAGAAAAAGATCTAAACAAAATCATTGATTTTATCCCCTCTATGAGATCTCCTACAGTATCCAGACTTTATAACTCAAATGCCTATTCTATTAAAACCGCAATATCAAAGGATAAAAGTTCAAAACTTATTCCCAAACTAAAAAAACTGGGAGCAAAAGATATTCTTGAATATGAATTAAGGAAGGTGATAATATGACAGCTTTATATAAAAAATTACAAAAAAGAAATAGTTTTATAGCTCTTGATTTAAACGAAAATAAATTTAAAAAAAACATAAATTTAAACAAAATAAATCCAGTTACTTTATCCAAATATCCCGATTATAAATCTTACAGAAAAAAATTCGCAAAATACTATAAAACTACTTCAAAAAATTTTATCTTTACCAACGGTGCTGATGAAGCAATAAAGCTTATCTTTGAATCACTGCTAAATAATGATGACAACATCCTAATTCCCTCCCCTTTTTTTAGTATCTACAGGTCGATATCTAACCTTTATAATCTAAATCTAATAGAAGTTGATTACAAAGCAAATCTCGAATTTCCTGAAGAGAAGTTTTTAAAAAAAATTAAAAATAGCAAAAATAATTTAGATGCAGTAGTATTAATAAATCCAAATAACCCTACCGGTACACTTTTAAAAAGTAAAGAAATTGAAAATATAATAAAACTTGCAGAAAATACCTATGTAATAGTTGATCAAACCTACATCGACTTTACAAATGAATCAGTTATAAACTTAATAGATAAATATAAAAATTTAATTATTATCAATTCATTTTCCAAACTTTTTGGCCTTGCAGGATTAAGACTGGGAATGATTTTTGCAAATGTAGTTATTCTAAATAATATAAAACGATTTAGGCTTCCTTATAATGTTAACAGCCTTGCACTGGAATTAGGAATAGATCTGCTCTCGGATAATAATTATAAACAAAACATGCTTACTAAATACCGAAAAGAAAAAAGTTATTTATATAGAAATTTTGAAAAAATGAATATCAATTATTACAAAACAAATACCAACTTCGTACTCATTGAAGAAAACGATCCAAAAAGATTAGTTTCTTATATGAAGAAAAATGGAGTCCTTATAAAATTTATCCAGAATGAAAACTTCAAAAACTTAGTACGTATAACTGTAGGAAATCGGGAAGAAAATAAAACATTTTTAAAACTACTCGATAAATATAAAAGAAAAAAATACATAATAATCGATAAATCTGTATTCCTATACTCCAAAAAATTCCTAAATAGAATAAAAATTATTCTCTACAAATTAACCGAAAGTGAATTAGCCATAAATGAAATAAAAAAAGTAATAATCAATTCAGGTCCCGCCTCAGCAAGAGAATTGATAAATATATTTTTAAATAATTCCGGAATCAAATCAGAAAACATCAGGAATCAATTAAAGAAATTAGATGAAGAGTCTATCATCAAAAATGAGATAAAAAGAAAGATGGAAGTTTTAAAATTTTTAAAAGAGAAATATCTGCTAGGTTTTCTTGGTGAATTTGACAATACAGAAATACCAAAAATCTTTGATAGCTCTTTTAATTATAATAGTTTACCGAATAATAAATACATTTTTATAAGTTCAAATAGTAATATAAACGAAAATAACCATATTCTCTACTACAACTTCAATCTACCCGTTTTTAACTTAATAAACTTTAACGATAAAACAAAATTAATAACTAATCTGGCAGAAGGAGCTGATATGTATGAGAAAATCAACAATTGAAAGAAAAACAAATGAAACGGAAATGTCTATAATGTTAAATATCGATGGAGACAAAAACATAAGTATTTCATCTCCCATAAAGTTTTTTAACCACATGCTAAACTCACTGGCTTTTTATGGGTCACTTGATATTAATCTCAACATAAAGGGTGATATTCAAACCGGAGCTCATCATACTGTTGAAGATACCGGATTTGTTTTTGGAAAAGCTTTAAAAAAAGCGTTAAAAGAAAAAAAAGGGATTAAAAGATCCGCTTTCAATTATCTGTGTATGGATGAAGTATTAGTAAGAACGGTTATAGATTTAAGCGGGAGATCCGAACTTGATTTTAACTGCAGATTTAACTCGCTAAGATGCGGGGATTTTAAAAACTGTCTAACAGAAGAGTTTTTTAGAGGTTTTATTAGAGGCGGCAGCTTAAATCTTCACATTGATCTTATAAAAAATGGCAACGACCATCACAAAATTGAAGCGCTTTTTAAAAGCGTTGGTTTATCAATTAAAGAAGCTGTTAAAATAGAGGGAGACAAAATTCCCTCCACAAAGGGAGTGTTAGATAATGATAGGAATAGTTAATTATGATGCAGGAAATGTTAAATCTGTAAAAAACAGTCTGGATTATTTAAATATAAAAAACAGAATGATTAATAATAAAAATGAACTAAATAATATCGGAGGAGTAATTCTTCCAGGGGTTGGAGCCTTCGGAAGTGCTGTTAAAAACCTAAAAAAAAGAAATTTGTTTAATCCTTTAAAAGAATTTATAAAAAGCGGAAATAAATTTCTTGGAATCTGTCTTG
>CAZMFS010000208.1:0-4282 GCA_964565585.1 uncultured bacterium | reverse complement strand
AAATCAATAAACAATTACCTATTATATAGTATTCTTTTACTATTTATTAGTAATTAAATACTATTTTAAAGATAAGGACAGCATAAACCTCAGAATCAGTATTAGATAATAATTAAAAAATCTCTTTCGAGATTTATAAGTTCAGGAATCTTCTAAAACACTTTTAAAATTAATCTCTTTGAAGAAATTAAAAGTACTTCAGATATTATTGCCTATTTACTATTCACCAAAAAAATTATTCCCACTGTTTTATTACAAACACGAACAACTAACTACTAGCAACGAAAAACCACCGGAGGGATTTTTAATAAATTGACATTCATTTTTATAGTTGATATAATCCAGAAAAAGGTATTTATTTTTTTTAAAAATTTCATATAGGTAGTTCACAAATAAAAGGAGGTAATAATGAATATTGCCGTTATAGGTAGCGGGGGAAGAGAACATGCAATAACATGGAAGCTTTCACAGGAAGGTTCTCATAATCTATATACTATTCCTGGAAACGGGGGAACAACCGAAATCGGTAAAAATATTGACATCTCAAGCAACGATAAAATCATAGATTTTCTTAATCAAAATGGAATAGAAATGGTAATAATCGGACCGGAAAATCCGCTTGCAGAAGGATTAGCGGATAAAACTAGAGACTACGGTATAATAACTCTTGGGCCGAATAAAGATGGAGCAAGAATTGAAAAATCAAAGGTCTGGGCTAAAAACTTTATGAACAAATACAATATACCTACAGCAGATCATCTAGTTTTTGAAGATTATGATAATGCTATAAATTATGTAAAAAAAACAGATAGATATCCATTTGTAATTAAGGCAGATGGTTTAGCTGCCGGAAAAGGTGTATTTATAGTAAAAAATAAAAGCGAAGCTAAAGAAGCACTTGATACAATCATGGTTGATAAAAAATTTGGAGAAGCTGGAAATATAGTAGAAATTGAAGAATACCTTGAGGGAGTAGAAGCCTCCTACCTTGTATTTATGGATGGAGAAAGATACAAACCGATGGTTACTTCCAAAGATTACAAACAGCTTCTAGAAAATGATAAGGGACCCAATACTGGAGGAATGGGTACTTTTTCACCTTCTCCATTTATCGACAGAAAGCTGGAGAAAGAGATTCAAAACAAGGTTATAGATCGTGCACTTAAGGGGTTTCATAAGGAAAATATAGATTACAAAGGTGTTTTATATGCCGGATTAATGCTTACAGATAATGGTCCAAAGGTATTGGAATTTAACTGCAGGTTTGGAGATCCAGAAACACAGGTTATACTTCCAAGATTAAAAACTCCTCTTAATGAAATTGTACATGCAATTAATGAAGGAGCTTTAGATAAAATAGATATTAACTGGTCGGATGAAACTGCAGTTTGTGTAATAGCAGCATCTGATGGGTATCCAATAGAATATGAAAAGGGCAAACACATTACCGGAGTTGAAAATGTTAAAAAATCGATGGTATTTCATGCAGGGACTAAACTTGTTAACAATAAACTTTATACAGCAGGCGGCAGAGTGCTGGGGGTAACTGCCGTAACTGACACTTTGGAAAAAAGTAGACAGCAGGCATATAAGGATATAAATCGCATAACGTTTGAGGGTATGTATTATAGAAATGACATTGCAAAATTATAATCATTAAAGGAGGATGGTTATGTTTGAAAGGTGGTTTAATTTAAAAGAGAATAACACCGATGTTAAAACAGAACTGGAAGCTGCTTTAGCTACATTTATGACAATGGCTTATATTATTTTTGTAAATCCGATTATATTAGCGGATGCAGGAATGGACAAAGCAGCAGTAACAGCAGCTACATGTATAGCTGCAGCCGTAGCTACTTTAGTTATGGGTTTCTTGGCAAATTATCCTATAGCTTTAGCACCCGGAATGGGGTTAAACGCTTATTTTGCTTATACAGCTGTTCCCTATATTTCAAAGCAGCTGGAACAGATGGGAATAGCAGGAAATCACACACCGTGGCAGATTGCACTTGCAGCTGTTTTCGTATCAGGTGTAGTTTTTCTAATTCTTACGGTTCTAAAAATACGTAAGAAAATTGTAAACGGAATCCCTGATGCTATTAAACACGCAACTGCAGTCGGTATCGGTTTATTTATTGCTTTTATAGGTCTTAAAAGTGCGGGAATTATTGTAAGCAATGAATCAACATTTGTAACTCTTGGGAAATTTTCAAAACCCGAAACTGTTCTAGCAGTAGTAGGACTTGTTATTACTTCACTGCTACTTATCAGAAAAATCAAGGGAGCGATACTTTTAGGAATTATCGCAACTACAATACTTGGATTAATTACAGGAATGGTAGATCTTCCAAAACAGATATTCTCAATGCCGCAGCTTTCAGCAACAGCATTTAAAATGGACTTTGCAGGTTTATTAAAGGTTGGGATTCTTGATGTTATTTTCGTGTTCCTATTTGTTGATATGTTCGATACCATAGGGACTCTTATCGGTATCGGTGAACAGGGTGGATTTATGAAAAATGGAAAACTTCCAAGAGTAAGTAGAGCTCTTACAGCAGATGCTGTCGGTACTATAGCAGGATCCTTTACTGGAACATCTACTGTAACATCATACATAGAAAGTGCAGCTGGAGTTGCTGAAGGTGGAAGAACAGGTTTAACTTCTGTATTTGTAGGACTATTTTTCATTGTAGCTCTATTTTTAACACCTATAGTGGCAATTATACCTGCATTTGCAACAGCTCCTGCATTAATACTAGTTGGTATTTTCATGGCAAAAAATATTCTTAAAATTGACTGGGATGATTTTTCAGAATCTATACCTGGATTTTTAACTGTAATTACAATTCCACTTACATACAGTATTGCAAACGGTCTTGCAATAGGATTTATCATGTATCCATTAATGAAGATCTTCAAAGGTGAAGCTAAAAAGGTAAGTATACTTGTATATGTTCTTGCAGTATTGTTTGTTGCAAGATTCATATTCCTGGCTTAAATAAATTAACAGGCAGCAATTTTTATATTGCTGCCTTTACTTGGTCTTATTATGACTGTAATAAATAAAGAAAATATTCAAAAAATTATTAAAATCCTTAAAAATGAGGGAGTTATAATATTTCCCACCGATACTGTCTTTGGTATCGGCTGCTTATTTGAAAAGGATACAGCTTTAAAAAAATTATTTAAAATAAAAAAAAGACCAAAAAGAAAAAAAATACCTCTTCTGGTTTCTAATAAAGAAATGATTGAAGGTATAATTGAAGGAGAAATTCCTTCAAAAATGAACAAACTTATAAAACTTTTTTCACCCGGAGGTCTAACTTACATAATAAAAGCAAAGAAGAAATACAAAAAATACGCAAATATCGACGGTACAATTGCTGTAAGAATTCCCGATAATGAGTTTTTGCTTAATCTGATAAACAAATTGAAAAAACCTCTGTTTGCTACCTCTGCAAACATCTCCGGAAATAAAGAAATTAACGATATTAAAAAACTAAAAGAGGTTTTTAAAGATAAAATTGATGCTATTGTACCCGGAGAACCAAAGAAAAATATTCCTTCTACAATAATATCTTTCAAAACTGATCTACCCTATTTCATAAGGATAGGTGCAATTCCCAAGAAAGATATAAGAAGTCATATAAAAACAAAAACAACCGTTCTATTTGTATGCAGCGGAAATACCTGCCGATCTCCCATGGCAGAGGAATATGCAAAAAAAATTGCAAATACTAAAATTTTCAATTTTAATTCTGCAGGAACACTTCACATTCAGGATACCCCAATATCTGAAAATTCTGCCAAAATTATAAAAGAATTCGGTGGGAATCCAGATAAATATTCAACATCTTTAAACTCTTATTTGATAAGATTAAACGATCTAATTCTAACAATGTCATATAAGCACAAAGAACATATAAAAAGAAATTATAATATAGATTATGTATTTACACTTGCTGAATTTGCAGAAAATAATGGAAAAATTTTCACCAATGGAAAATTTGATGTTACAATAAAAAAGAAAGGTTTTGACATTTACGATCCTGTAGGAAAAAGTTTAGATTTTTATAAAGATACTTTTAGCACAATTCGTAGCCTGCTTGAAAAAATTGATTGGAAAGGTTTAAATGATCAGGAGTAAACCTATTCTGCTTACCTATTATATTACAAACAGATGCAATGCCAGATGTGATTTTTGTAATATATGGAGAAAAAAACCCAAAATTGATGCTAAAAAAGAAGATAAATTTAGAAATCTAAAAGATGAAAAGGAAAA
>CAZMFS010000207.1:0-4285 GCA_964565585.1 uncultured bacterium | reverse complement strand
CGGTAAAAACCTAAAAGAGGCAAAAGAAGAGATCGCTGATGACAAAGAATGGTGCAGTATTTTAAAACAGGCCATTGAAGCATTAAACTATATCCATTTCAATGGAACTCTGCACAATGATATAAGAACGGATAATATTTATATAACTGATGACAAAAAAAGGGTAAAATTTCTTGATTTTGGTATATCCGAATCATTAAATGAAGAAACCAGTATAAACAACATAAAAAAGGCTAGTGACTGGAGAAATCTTTTTGAACTATTCAAAACTCTTTTGCATAATAAAAAAGCAACCAAAACAAAGAGCTTTGTTAATCTTGCATTAGATAATTTTGATTACCAAAAAGGATTTACATCTAGAAAGGTAATAAATCTTTTTAATTCAGAGTTTAAAAATTTTAAAATCTCTCCTGCCTGGATTAAATATAATCCAGATCTTTATATTACACCAAAAAATTCCGGTCTATATGAGGAATTTAACGAGGTTTTTTCATTTATTGATAAGGACAAAATAAAGGAGAAAATATTATTTATTGTTGGAGATGAATATTCCGAGGCTTTAATTTTATATTTTAGAGCAAATGATTATTTTAAATACAAAAACTATAGGAATATAAAAATTCGCTCTTCTAATATTCTGGATACTCTTTTTTCTATTATATCAAGATTAAAGCAGCTTGATGTGGAAAATAAATTTATATCAGAGTATAAAGATATAACAGAAAAGATCTTAAATAGAAACAGCTCTATTCTCGATGGCAATAAAAAGTTTGTTACCTATAATAAAATATCACAGCTTTTACAATCAATTTCTCAGGAATTAAAACTCGTTTTTGATATTCCAAAATATGGTATGTTAAATGAAAATCAGGTAGAATTTTTTAATTTTCTATTGAACTCAACAAGTTTAACCAATATTTCCTGGTTATTTTATGACACTTTAAGGGATGAACCCTTCGAAAAATACATAAACCAAACTCATTACGAAATTAAGTTTGTTGAATTTGATTTTGTTTCTCTTGATAAAACTAATAAAATTATTCAAAACTCCCTTCTTTTATCACAAAATGAAGTAGAAAAAAACCAAAAGCTAATAAAAACAATACATGAAAAATCCAACGGGAAGTTTCTTTCAATCATAAGATTTACCCACTATCTTTTTCAAAAGAATATTCTTGAATATAAAAATCAAAAATATATCTATAATCTTGATGAAATTTTAAACTGCAAATATTCATTTTCCTATGAAAAAGAACTAAAAAATGTTCTTTCCTCCTTAACAGAGGAAGAAAAAAGAGTTATCTCTCTAATAATTTTTATCAACAGAAATACCAATATTAAAACCATCCAAAATGTATTGAAAACCCAGAATGCCAAAAACACAATAGATTCATTATTAGATAAAAACTTAATAGAAGTAATAGATCAGGATAAAAACAAACTTATAAAACTTAAATATCTAACCTTTAAATATTATTGTAAAAAGAAACTTTCTTTAGATGAGAAATTCAAAAAAAGGGCAGTATATATACTTATAAAATCTATATCAAAGGACAGTTCTTTAGCCGATATCTATTTTATAATAAAAAAGCTGGATTCACTAAAAAGTAAAAAACCTTTTATTCTAATAAAATATATTTCTTTCTTGATGGACAAATACATAAGAGATGTTTACAGAAAAGAGATTAAAAACTCAGTAACAATTTTGGAGAAAATTTACAATAAAATATCCGGAAAATATTATCATAATCTGGCTAAATTAAAACTCGCAATTTTTTACTATTTCAATGAGAATCATGAAAAATCTCTATCCTACTTTAAAAAAGTTGATATTAAATATTTAAAATTGAAAGATCAGCTTGACTATTATTTAAATTATTCTAAAACAAATATATTTGAAAATAATGTAGAAGATGCAAAAAAATTATTAATTAAAGGAAATATTCTTGCAAAAGAAAACGATTTGAATAATTATAGATACTTCTTTTTTAATGTTAAGGGAATGCTCTATGCCAGGTTAAATAAAAATATCCTAAGTGAATCTTATTTTGATATTTTATATGAATATATATTAAAGAATGGATTCCATCAGGAAATAGTTAATTTTGCTAGTAATTATTTCTTGATTTTATATAGAGTCAATAAAACCGAAAAAGCTATAAAGAGAGGTAATAAGCTCTTAAGCAGTCTGAATGATAATAAATACGAAAATAAAAAAGCAACTGTTTATATATTTGATCAGCTTGCTAGGGTATATATAAAAACAAAAAACTATAAAAAAGCTCTTGATTATAGAGAAAAAGCTTATCAAATAGCATTTAATGTTCAAAATATTGATGAAATGATACAGATGAAAGAAAATAGTATTATTCCAAAATATTTTTTAAATTTTGATAAAGATGTAATTATTAACGATCTAAAAAAAGTTATAGATCTATCAATAAAATACAAAAGAGAAGAACAGGCTATAAATTCCTACGGTAATTTGATCCTCCTTTTTATTGAAACTGGAAATCTTTCAAGTGCCCTAAAATATTATCAAAAAGCAATATCCTTTTTCAATTTAAAAAAACTTGAATATTTAAAATATTTTCTTGTTTTAAGAAGGGGAATTAATATTTTTTCAGAATTGGGAGATAAAAAAAATTCAATTTCTTTATTCAAAGAGTATTACAAACAGCTTAGAAAATTGAAAGAAAACAGGTTTTTAATTCATAAAATTGAATATCTCGAAACTAAATGTATGTATTACTACTCGTTACAGAAATACAGCAAGTTTTTAATCTGGCAAAAAAAATATCTCGATCACTACTATTACCTGGAATCAAATAATATTTTATCTTTTTCAACTGAAAGACTACTTGAAATTTATTTTGACACATTGGAAATATTACACTTTCAGGGAAAGGAAAAAGAAAAGCAAAAGCTGTGGAACGAAATTGAGGATAAATTTGGGGAAATTAGTAAATTAAAGCAAGAAGAAGATAGCGATATAAATTATAGTTACTACCTTGCTTTAGTTGAGAAGAACAAAGAAAAAAAGAAAAAACTTTTAAAAGAAGCGGTAGATCATACTATTAAGCATAAAAATTATATAAATATCGAAAAAATTATTCATCAGTATTTAAAAGTTCTTGATTCTGAAAATTTTGAATACTACAATACTCTCCTGATACTTCTTATAAGTTTTAAGAAATTTTTTGAAAATATACCCTTAGGCTATAAAAAAAGCTGGTTAAATAAAAAGACCATACAAAAAACAATAAAAACACTATCTAATTCTTTAAATATTTCTAAGGATAAGATAAAATCTTCTTCCAGAGAAAAACTTGTCTCTAAATTTAAAAAATCTTTTATAAAAAAATTAAACATAAATACACAAAAAATGGTTAAAGAGATAAATAAAGACCTTTGGGAAAATCCCCCTGGACAATATATTAAAAAGATATCTAATTTTTTAAAGGATGCCTTTTTTGCCACACGGATAGTTATTAAGGTAAATGATACCATTAAAATAAATCAAAAGAAAGAGAAGCTTTACTCCTCGAACTCTAAAGTCAATAAAGAACTTATAGAAAATTCATATTTAAATGGAGATTATATTATAAACCATAAGTATACTTTTGGTGATCCGGTATCAACTTTAGTCATTCCAATAATAAACTCTTACAACAAAAATCTATATGAAAAAGATGATAAAAGAAGCAAAAGTGTGTCCTATCATGATTATTATTTTGGATACATATACATCGAATCAAAATATCCTCTATCTAATATTAATGAGATTACAATCAAATTGTTAAAAAACTATATTGAGTTTATTAGTTTATATATTACCCATGAGAAAACTCATAACGAACTTGTTCTCGATAATTTAACAAATCTTTATACAAGAGAACATTTTTTAAAACTTATAAAAAGAAAATTTTCCCATGCAAAAAAAAGGGAGAATACAAGCCTATTTATGCTTATAGATATAGATTATTTTAAACAAATTAATGATACTTTCGGTCACCAAAAGGGAGATGAAGTTCTTGAAAAAATATCTGCATTATTAAGGAAAAATATAAGAAAAAATGACCTAATAGGTCGTTATGGTGGAGAAGAATTTATTATTTTCATGGAAAATATTAAAATTAAAGAGGCTAAATTAAAAGCTAAAAAAATAAAAAATATTGTTGAAGAAGCTGATGTTATCCCTAATAGAAAAATAACGGTAAGCATTGGATGTGCAATGTATCCAAAAGATAGCCAATGGATAAACATACTCATTAATCAGGCAGAT
>CAZMFS010000206.1:0-4313 GCA_964565585.1 uncultured bacterium | reverse complement strand
AAAGATGGAAAACAGCTTCTTGGAGAGGGCCGGATTCGTTTACTCAAAACAATTGAGGATAAAGGATCTTTAAAAAAAGCAGTTGAGAAATTGGGTTATTCCTATAGATATGCCTGGGGTATAATCAGAAAACTTGAAAAGAGAATGGAAAAAAAGCTAATAATAAGTCATAAAGGCGGTGCACACGGTGGAGATAGTCGTTTAACCGAGTATGGTAAAAAATTAATTGAAAAATTTGACAAATATAAAGAGGAAATTAAACAGGAGAATGAAAAAATATTCAGGAGGTATTTTAAAGATGATGAATTTTAAAAAAGCAAAAGAAATAGTTGAAAATTTAAATATTAAATACGGTACAGAAAGAATTAGCCTTGTAGATGCCAATAATAGAGTTTTAGCAGAGGATATTAAATCGGATATAGATATGCCTCTTTTTGATAAATCCGCCATGGATGGTATAGCATTAAGATATGATGATTTAAATAGAAGTAAAGATTTTAAGGTTGTTGATAATATTGCAGCCGGAGAATTTAAGAATGTCGATCTTAAACAAAACGAATGTGTAGAAATTATGACCGGAGCTTCTGTACCTGAAACCTGTGATACCGTGATTAGAAGAGAGTATATAAAAAATTATGGTAAGAAAAATATAACTGTTGAAAAGGAAGAAAAAAAAGGCAGCAATATTGCATATAAAGGTGAAGATTTTAAGAAGGGAGATATCCTTCTTGAAGATGGAGAATATATCAACGAATTTTCAGTAGGAACTATTGCCACAGCAGGTAAAATGTTTGTAAAAGTTTATCAAAATCCAAAAATAAAATTTTATGCTACTGGAGATGAGGTTTATGAACCGGATGAAGAGATCCCTAAATCGGGTATAAGAAATTCAAATGCATATTCTGTACTTTCTTTTTTTGATAGAAGGAATATTCAGTGCAGTTACGGTGGCATTATTAAAGATACAAAAGATAAAATAAAGAAAGAAATAGATAAAGCTAGTAAAGAAAATGATATTGTTGTTTTAAGCGGAGGTGTATCAGCCGGAGAGTATGATTACATACCTGAAATTGTTGAAAAACTAGGATTTGAAATAATCTGGCATAAAATAGCAATGAAACCGGGTAAGCCACAGCTTTTTGCAAAAAAAGAAAATAAAATGATTTTCGGACTTCCCGGTAATCCTGTTTCAACTACATTGTCACTTTATATTTTTGTTCTTCCTATAATCAAAAAACTAACGGGATTTAAAAAAATATGGGAGGATACTTATTTTGCTCCTCTTAAAGGAAGAACTAAAAGAAAGGCAAGAAGATACCACTTTGTACCTGCAAAAGTAAAAGAAGTTAATGGGGAATATAAACTTAAGACAGTAATCACAAACGGTTCAGGAGATATAAAAGGAGCATCAAAGGCCGATGCTTATATGATAATCCCCCCGGAAACTGAGGATTTTAATAAAGATAAAGTGGAGTTTTTCTTTCTAAAATGACTGATAATTACGGAAGAAAAATAGATTATTTAAGAATATCTGTTACAGATCTGTGTGATTTGAGATGTACTTATTGCATGCCCGAAGAGGGTGTAGAAAAAATGCCTCATGAGGAAATTCTTGCTTTTGAGGAAATTGAAAGGCTTGTCAGAATATTTTCGGGTATTGGTATAAAGAAAGTTCGTATCACAGGTGGAGAACCTCTAGTTAGGCCCGGAATAGTTGAGCTGGTTGAAAAAATAAAAAATATTGATGGTATTGATACAGTTGTTATGACAACCAACGGAGTTAAATTGAAAAATTATGCCTTTAAGTTGAAAGAAGCAGGGTTGGAGAGAATAAATATTAGTCTTGATAGTTTAAAAAAAGAAACATATAAGAGAATAACCAGATTTGATAAACTGGACGATGTTGTAGCTGGTATTGAGAGTGCAAAAAAAGCAGGATTGGAACCTGTTAAAATTAATACTGTGGTTATGAAGGGACTCAACACCGATGAATTATATGATTTCATGGACATGGCAGTTGAAAAAAAATTAGAGTGGAGATTTATTGAATTTATGCCTTTAGGAGGAGTTCAGATAGTTCAGAAAGATTATTTTATATCAAACAAACTGATAAAAGATAAGATCCAAAAAAAATATAACTTGGAACTAATAAAAGACGCAAAATCTCTTGTTGCTAATGTATATAATATTAAAGGAACTGATGCTAAAGTTGGTTTTATCTCTCCATTAACTCATAAATTTTGTCACAAGTGTAATAGGGTTAGAATGACTGCTGATGGAAAACTGCTTCCCTGTTTAATGAGCACCAATGAATATAATTTGAAAAAGTTGATTAGAAAAAACACCAGTAATAAAAAAATTGCAAAATTCATTAAGAAAATTATTAATCAAAAACCAGAAAGCCACGACTCAAAAGGAAATAGAAATATGTCCAAAATGGGAGGTTAAGATGGATGGTTTTTCACATATTGATAAAAAAGGTAAAATAAATATGGTTGATGTGGGTGACAAAAATGTTACCCATAGAACTGCAAAAGCTGAGGGGAAAATATATATAACAGATAAAATATATCACGCTATAAAAGAAAATAATATAAAAAAGGGTAATGTTTTAAACACAGCCGAAATTGCAGGAGTTATGGCAGCGAAAAAGGTTCCCGAGATGATTCCTCTTTGCCACCATTTAAATTTAACTAAAGTTGATGTAAAAGCGGAGCTCAAAGATAAATTTGTTAGAGTTAAATCTCTTGTTAAATGCGACGGCAAGACCGGAGTAGAAATGGAAGCCCTTCAAGCTGTAAACATTGCTCTTTTGACTGTTTATGACATGTGTAAGGCATTAGGTAAAGAGATGGAGATATCTGATATTCATTTATTAGAGAAAACAGGAGGTAAAAGCGGAACATATAAGAGGGAGGAAAAATGAGGGTGTTAGCAATTTGTATAAGTGAAAATAGGGGAACAATTAAATATCCCCAAAAACAGGTTACGCTCAAAAAAAACTGGGGAATTGTTGGGGACGCCCATGCCGATAACTGGGATAAACAGGTTACAATTTTAACAAAAAAAAGTATAGAAAAGTACAATAAAAGATATAATATTAATATAGATTATGGAGAATCGGCAGAGAATTTGGTAATCAGTGATATGGATCCTGATGATTGTCCCATAGGAACAAAAATTAAAATCGGAGATAAAGCTATTTTGGAAGTGACTAAAATAGGGAAAAAAGTTACAGATGATTGCCCCAGTTATGAAAAGTACAATTGCTGTCCGACTGCTGAAGAGGGTTTATTTTTAAAAGTATTGAAGGGTGGAGAAATAAAAGTTGATGATAAAGTCGAATTTGTTTAGAATATTTATTGTGGAGGTTTTATGTATAAATATGCGATAATTACATTAAGCGATAAGGGATCAAAGGGAAAGCGGGAAGATAAAAGCAAACAAGAAATCGAGAGGATTTTATCAGATGAACTCAGTTATGAACTGGATTATTACAACATTATTCCCGATGAAAAAGAGATTTTAAAAAAAGAATTTAAAAAATGTATTTTAAATGATAAAATAAATTTGATTATAACCACAGGAGGAACAGGTTTTTCCAAAAGGGATATAACCCCTGATGTGACTAAGGAAGTTATTGAAAAAGAAGTTCCGGGGATGGCAGAACAAATGAGAAGAAAAAGCTGCGAAATAACTCCACATGGAATGTTATCCAGAGCTGTTACCGGTATAAAAAATAAGACTCTTATAGTAAATTTGCCGGGAAGCCCAAAAGGTGCAAGAGAAAATTTGTCATTTATTAAAGATGCTATACCCCATGGTTTAGGGATACTAACAGGAAGAGAAGAGGAATGTGGAAAGGAATAAACATTGAAATTTCTTGATGGTGAAAAATTTTTTTATAAAGTTGCTTCCGGTTTAAATGAAATTGTTAAAAAAAAGCAACATCTAAATAAAATAAATTATTTTCCAGTGGCAGATGGAGATACCGGAACTAATCTGGCTTTAACCTCCAATTATATAATAAAAAACTCAAAAATTAATAATTCAATTTCGGATGTAGCAGAATCAATAGCAAATGCAGCATTCAATGGGGCTCGCGGTAATTCTGGAATAATTCTGGCACAATTTTTTCAGGGAATAAGCCTATCCTTTAAAGGTAAAAAAGTTATAAATGTAGTTGATTATTCTTCAGCGATAAAAAACGCTGTAGATTTTGCATATGATTCTGTAAACGAGCCTATTGAGGGTACTATATTAACAGTTATGAAAGAGTGGGCACTTTCCCTTCACAATCTGGGAAAAGAAGT
>CAZMFS010000205.1:0-4338 GCA_964565585.1 uncultured bacterium | reverse complement strand
CGTATTTACACTAATTATATATAGCATATTTCATGCCAGACTAATAAGTATTTTTAAAAATATTGTAATTTGTTGAAATAAAATAAGATATAAACTAATAATATTAAACTAACGAATTTGTATATAAATTATAATGGAGTAATAGTTATACGGTTTTAATAGGTATGTGTAAAAATTTTACAATATATAAATATTGTTATATTGATTTACATATTAATTTAATCTTATACTTACAAGTTATTATTTTATATTGTATGTATAGGGATAAAAATTTATAAATTTACTTTGTTAAGATTAAATAATAGTATATACTAATGTAAAAGGAGA
Source organism: uncultured bacterium (assembly GCA_964565585.1). GTDB lineage: Bacteria > Macinerneyibacteriota > Macinerneyibacteria > Macinerneyibacteriales > Macinerneyibacteriaceae > Macinerneyibacterium. Next base: position 4,011 of record CAZMFS010000205.1, on the reverse strand, counting down.
TAATATGAAATATAAAACATTTGCTGTTTTTTTAATTTTTGTTTTTCTGGCTGTAGTTGTATACCCTATTGATACTTATAATAAAGATACCGATTATTTAAATAGAAAAGGTAAATTTATAGGAGAATCCTTACCGGAAAATGAACCGAAACTTTTTGCGCCTAAAATAGTGTCTACGGGAATGTTCGAAAGGGATATTACATTTAGTCCGGATTATAAGGAAGTTTATTATAGAGTACAGCTTGGAGGTAAAATGGCAATTATAACACTCAAAGAAACACAGAAAGGATGGACAAAGCCTAAAGTTGCAGAATTTTCAGGTTATTATAATGATATGGAACCGCATATTTCTCCGAATGGAGAATACCTGTTCTTTGTATCAAATCGACCTTTAAATAATGAAAAAGAACCTCTTAAAGAAACTAATATATGGGTTATGAAAAGATCAAATAATACATGGTCTAATCCCAGACCTCTTGGTGAAAGTATTAATGGAAAAGGAAATGTATACTATCCAACTGCTACAAAAAGTAATAAGTTATATTTTACAAGAAGAGAAAAAAATAATAACAATGAATATATATATTATTCAGAACTTAAAAACGGAAAATACCAGAAACCCGTAAAATTGTCCAAAAATATCAATGTTGGGAAATATCAATTTAACGCTGCAGTTGATCCAGAGGATAAATATATAATTGTACCTGTATTTGGGAAAAAAGATTCTTTCGGAGCAACTGATTACTATATTTCTTTTAAAAATAAAAAAGGAAAATGGGGAAAATTAGTTAATATGGGAAAAACTATAAATACAAAAAAATCTGAGTACGCTCCCTATATAACTCCAGATGGAAAATATTTTTTCTTTCAGGCTTCAAAAAGTAAACTTAAAAACCAAAGAAATATAACCTATGAGAGCCTTATAAAGGCGTTCATGAGTTTTGAAAACGGATCAAGTGATATTTACTGGATAAGTACCGATTATTTTAACAATCTAGAAAAAATTAAATAACAAATAATTTTATTAAAATCAATTAAACCTATAACAATTAAACAGCTTCTTATAACATTAATTATATCCAATAAAAATATTATACCTATCTATTAATTGTAATGAATATAATTCATTCCAATTAAGTTGATAATAGAAAATTTTATAATATAATTATAATGATATAAGGAAAGGAGAGTTTATGAAAAATGTTAAGTCAATTATTAAACATAAAGGAGAGGAAGTTTTTTCTATTAATATTGAAGCTAAATTATTAGATGTATTAAAAATATTAAATGAGAAAAAAATTGGAGCACTTATGGTTCTGAATAAGAATGACAAAATAGAAGGAATCATTAGTGAACGAGATATACTAAGAGAGATAGATCATGATGATGGTGTTATTAAAAATGTTGATGTAAAAGATGTAATGACAAAAAAAGAAAATATTATTGTAGCTCATTTATCAGATGATATTGATTATGCTATGAATGTTATGATAAAAAATAAGATAAGGCATCTCCCAATTGTCAATGAAGAGGGAGATCTGAGTGGAATTGTATCAATAGGGGATGTTTTAAAATCTGAATTAGATGAAAGTGGTAGAGAAAACAAGTATCTAAAAGATTATATTAAAGGTAAATATCCGGTATAAAGATAATAATAAAATCAGATGATGAAACTTTAATTTTGTCATATGGATATTTATTAAGTAAAATGGCTGTAATCATAATAAATTGGGGGTTATAAAAAAAATAAATTATCTCTTGATTTGTAAAATATAAACTATATAATATATTATATTGTGAAAAATTTAATTATTTATAATTTCACGATTGGGGAAGATTATGAAAAATGATGTTTATCAAATTAATTTTTCAAATTGGAATTCTTTTCTAAAGAAAACTTTTCTGGATTTTGATATTTATGCTCCTAAAAAATTCGAGGATAAATTATATTTTGAGTTTCTAAAAGAAAAAGAGGATTTGGAAAATATTTCATATAAAACGATAAATTTTAGATCAGTTCAGCCAATTAAAATATTCTTTCTTCCAGTCGGGGAAACAGTAGCTGATACCGAGAAGTCAGTCGTTTCTGAGAAAAAGCCAAAAAGTAATATCATTTTAGGATTAAAAACCTGTGATTTAAATGCACTTTCAATATTAGATAAAGTTTATCTGGATGAGGATTTCGTTGATCCTTTCTATAAAAATAGAAGAGAAAATAATATAATAATAAGCAGTGATTGTTCAGACCCATTGGATGTTTGTTTTTGCACTGAGGTTGATTCCCAACCTTATCCAAAGAAAAATTTTGATTTAAATATCTCTTTAGTTGAGAATGAAACTATCTTGATTGAGATTGGATCTAAAAAGGGAAAAAATTTAATAGAAAAATATGGAAAAGATTTTTTCAAACCTGCAGATGAAAGTTTAATTAAGAAAAGAAATAAGAATAGAGAACAAATAAAAAAGGAAGTAGAAGCGATCAATAAAGAATTTAGGACTGAAAAATCCTATAATGAAGTTCTTGAAGGAAATTATGAGTCTGAAAAATGGGAAGAGTTAGCAGAAAATTGTGTGGAATGTGGAGCTTGTACAAATATTTGTCCTACATGTCACTGTTTTATTCTAGTTGATGGTGCTAGAGGTGAGGATTTTTTTAAAAATAAATACTGGGATTCCTGTCAAATAAAAGATTTTACTAAAATGGCTGCAGGAGAGGATCCAAGAGATAAAATGTGGAAAAGATTTAGAAATAGATATTTCTGCAAGTATAATTATAAACTTGAAAATTTCAATATTGTTGCCTGTACAGGTTGCGGTAGATGCATTGAAGCCTGTCAGGGAGATATTGATAAGAGGGAAATATTAAAAAAAGTAAATAAAAGTAAAATTAAAGAAAAGCAATAAAAATAATAGGAGGAATAATTTTTAAACAGTTTTGAGTATGCTTAAAAAAATAATTTAAGCCTTACAGGAGGGATTAATGGAAAAAAATCCTTATGAGCCTATTAAAGCAAAAGTTGATGAAGTAGTTAATGAATCATCAACTATAAAAACTTTAAAATTAATCCCTGAGCAGGAATTCAGTTTTCAGGCGGGGGAGTTTATCGAATTAACTGTTCCCGGTATCGGAGAAGCTCCTTTCACTCCATCATCCTCACCATATAATAAAGATTCATTAGATGTTACGGTAATGGAAGTTGGTAGAGTTACTGAAAAATTACATAATATGAAAAAAGGAGACATTACGGGCATTAGAGGACCTCTTGGAAAGGGTTATCCTATTGAGAAATTTAGGGATAAAGAGGTTCTTTTACTTGGAGGAGGGGTTGGTATGGCTCCTATACGCTCGCTTTTACTGGAATTGATACATGATGTAAGTAGATTTGAGCAGTTATATCTATGTTATGGGTCCAGAACTCCTTCGGATATTATTTATAAAGATCAGTTTGAAGAATGGAAAGATGTTAAAGGATTAAAAGTTTTAAGAACAGTTGATGAACCCGATGATAGCTGGGATGAATGTGTCGGTGTTGCTACTGTCCTTCTTGAAAAAATCGATATTAATATTCAAAACAGTGTGGCAGTAGTTTGTGGACCTCCCGTGATGATGAAATACGGTACTTACAGCTTATTGGATATGGGATTTAAACCCGAAGATATATATCTGTCTATGGAAAGAAACATGTCCTGTGGTATAGGTAAATGCGGTCACTGTGCTCTGGGACAGTATTATGTATGCAAGGATGGTCCTGTTTTTACCTATGAACAAATTAAAGATATCCCGGAGAAATGGGTATAATATGAAAAGATTGTTTATCGATTTAGAAATATGTAAAAAGTGTGATAAATGTGTCGTTGAATGTAGCTATTACCATCATTATCCTGATAATAACGGAATTACATCCCTAAGGGAGAAAGTACAATATGCATTAATATGTAAACAGTGTGAGGAAGCTCCCTGTGTAGAAGCATGTCCCAATGATGCTCTATCAATAAGAAATGGAGAGGCTT
>CAZMFS010000204.1:0-4404 GCA_964565585.1 uncultured bacterium | reverse complement strand
AGAGCAGATCTTTTGAAGGAAGCAACTGCACATTTTGAAAAATTTAATATTCCGCGGGGAAAAATCAAACCGATTCTTGGTAATATTCACGATGTAGTTCCAAAATTGTACAGAAACAGGCAGAAGTTTGATATTATATTTCAGGATTCTGCTAAAAAATCTTATCCTAAATTGCTTGATAGCCTTATTGCTATGTTAAATAAAAACGGGCTCCTTATTACTGATGATGTTTTGCTTGAAAAAGCTTCTTTCCCCGAGCATATTAAAGGGATTAATGAAGCTTTAAAGAGGTTTAATAAAAAAATTTTAGAAAAAGAGGTTTTGGATTCTATTTTCATTCCGCTGGAAAATGGAGTTATAATTTCCAGGAAGATAAAATAGAAAATTTATGAACTGGGAAAAATGCAGGAAGTTTCAAAAAAAAATCCAAAAAGAGCTTATTCTAGAGGATACAGATGCAAAATTTAACAATCTTGCAGCTTTTGATATTTCTTTTAAAAATAAAAAGGCATATGTAGCTGCAGTTGTATATAATATCAGAGAAAATAAAGTAATTAATAAATATAAATTGATTAGAAAGAACGATATAAAATACGTATCCACTTTTCTTGCTTTTAGAGAAATACCATATATATTGAGGATTTTACAAAATATTGAAAAAAAATTCGAACTTATTTTATGCGATGGACACGGGATAATGCATCCCTTTAATGCTGGTCTTGCAACGCATCTCGGATATCTGCTTGATATACCTGCTATTGGTGTTGCAAAATCCTATCTTTGCGGCGAATTTGACAAACCATCTAAGAATTATTTTGATTACACCAGGGTACTTGACAAAGAGCAAAAAGTGATAGGATTTGCATTAACAAATAGAAAAAATACCAAACCTATATTTATCTCTCCCGGATATAAAATATCTTTTGAAAAATCTTTAGAATTGATTAAACTTGTGTCTGGGAAGTATAAAGTTCCTGAACCTATTCATATAGCTGATAGAATGACTAAGGAATTGAGGTTAAGTAATGATTGAAAAAGAGCTGAAGTATTTATTAGATGAAGATGAATATTATAATCTTTTGGATTATTTGAAGAATTTGGGGCATCAAATAGAGGTGGATGTTCTTGATAATTACTATTTTGATACTGAGAAGTTTGATTTATTAAATTCGGGAGTATCTTTAAGATTAAGATCGATAGATAAAAATAAATGGAAATTTACCTATAAATGTAAAGTTAGGGGGAAAGAGTATTCTGAAAGAAGCGATAGTTTACTTGTAAATGAGGAAATTGCCAACGAGATTGAAGAGCAGGTAGCCATTAAACTAATTGATTCAAAAAAGTCGATATGGGATCTTGATTATGATTATTTAAATAAACTAAAGAGGGAGCTACCTGTAGATGATAAAATACTGAATGAAATTAAAATGATTGGAAGTATGCAGGTTTCTAGACTTCCCATAAAATTGAAACCTTATAATATACCGCTTGAAATTGATAAAATATTTTATAAAGATAACGGTAAGGAATTTGAGCTGGAATCAGAAACAAAGCAGATTCAACTGGCAGAATCTGTAATTACAAAAATTTTTACAAGGCTGAATATAAAAAAGAAACCTGCGCTTTATCCTAAAGTAATAAGATTGCTTATTAAGAAAGGCTACAAGGAAAAAATTAACCTAAATTGGACATAAAGGAGGTTGTATTGGTTAAGCTTGATAAGTATGACCATAAAGGGAAAAATATTCTTGTTGTTGGAGATATAATGCTCGATAGACATATATGGGGGACCGTAGATAGAATTTCACCTGAGGCTCCAGTTCCCGTAGTAGATGTTAATAAGGAAACTATGGTTCCTGGGGGAGCTTCAAATGTTGCAAACAATGTGGTTAATTTAAAATCTCATGCTGAGGTTTGCGGGATTATTGGTGATGATGAATACGGAATGATTTTGGTTGATAAATTGGAAAAAATTGGTGCTAATGTTAGCGGGATAATGGTTGATGTTAATCGACCTACCACCCTGAAAACACGCGTGATAGCACATAGTCAACAGGTGGTAAGGATAGATAAAGAAGAAACTGATTCAATCTCAAAAGAGGTTGAAGATAAGATTATTGAATATATTAAAAAAGTTAAGGATTCAGTAGATGGAGTAATTATTGAGGATTACGGTAAGGGTGTTGTAACAAGAAGGATTATTAAAAAAATTATCAAGATTTTTAAGAATAGAGAGGTTCCAATTACTGTAGATCCCAAAGAGAATCATTTCGATCTTTATAAAGGTGTTTCTGTAATTACCCCAAATCATAAAGAAGCAGAAAATATGTTAAAAAGAAAGTTTAAAAACAATCAAGAGATTATTGAAGGTGGTAGAGAGATTGTAAAAAAATTAAAACTTAAAGGACTTTTACTTACCAGGGGTAAGGAAGGAATGTATCTTTTTATAGATGGAGAGGTTTATGATATTCCCACTGTTGCAAAGGAAGAGTTTGATGTGACAGGAGCCGGGGATACAGTTATAGCTGCATTAACTACTATGCTGGCTTCGGGTATGGATTATAAAAAAGCTGCTTACATTAGTAATGTAGCTGCAGGTATAGTTGTTGAAAAACCCGGTGTTGTGCCCATAAACTACCTGGAATTAAAGGAGAGGTTAGATAATGAAGAATCTAATATTAAAAAAATCAGCTGAGAAATTCTTTAGAAAAATTAGGGAAGAAAATAATAAACTAGTTTTTACCAATGGGTGCTTTGATATACTTCATGTAGGCCATATACGTTACTTAAAGAAAGCCAAAGAGATGGGTGATTATCTCGTAGTAGGATTAAATAGTGACAGATCTGTTAAAAAATTAAAGGGAGATAATAGACCTATAAATATACAGAAGGAAAGAGCCGAGATGCTTTTAGCTCTGGAATCAGTAGATTTTGTAGTAATTTTTAACGAAAAAACTCCTTATAAACTTATAAAAAAAGTAAAACCTGATATTCTTGTAAAAGGAGGGGATTGGAAAGTAGAAGATATTGTAGGAAGCGATATCGTTCAAAGTTATGGGGGAGATGTAAGATCAATTTCATATATAGAAGGAAAATCCACCACAAATATAATTGAAAAAATTAAAAAAAGATATGGTGATTGCAAATGAAAATACTTGCTGTAATACCTGCCAGAATTGGTTCAACTAGGCTTCCGGAGAAACCCTTAATTAAGCTTAACAATAAAGAAATGATCCGGTGGGTGTTTGAAGGAACTGCAGAATCAAAATATATTGATAAAGTTATTGTTGCTACTGATAGCAAAAAAATTTTTAACTGTGTTGAAAATTTTGGTGGCAATGCTATGATGACTTCTGTTGAGCATAAAACAGGTACAGACAGGGTTTGTGAAGTTGTTGAAAAGACCAATAAAAATTATGATATTGTGGTAAATGTTCAGGGGGATGAACCTTTAATAAAAGGTAAAGATCTTGATTTGCTTATTGAACCTATGATTAAGAATCCAGATATTAAGTTATCCACACCAATAAAGAAAATCGATAAAGAGAATATAGATAATAGTAATATTGTTAAAACTGTGATAGACAGAAGTAATTTCGCATTGTATTTTTCAAGATCGCCTATCCCACATGTTAGGGGAGAAAGTGCTGAATTTTATAAGCACATAGGTATTTATTCTTATAGGAAGGAATTTTTGTTAAAATTTAAAAACTGGAAACAAACTCCGCTTGAAAAGGCAGAAAAACTTGAACAGCTGCGTGTTCTTGAAAATGGATATAGAATAAAAACTGTTAAGTGGAATTCTATATTACATGGGGTTGATACCCGGGAGGATGTTGAGGTTGTAGAAAAATATTTGAAAGGAGAGTAGTATGAAATATATTTTTATAACTGGAGGAGTACTTTCATCACTTGGAAAGGGAATAGCTGCGGCTTCAATTGGAACGATACTTGAGGCTAATGGCTACAGCGTGTTCGTGAAAAAACTTGACCCTTATTTGAATGTTGACCCGGGTACAATGAGTCCGTATCAGCATGGAGAAGTATATGTAACAGATGATGGAGCTGAAACTGATCTAGATCTGGGACATTATTCAAGATTTACAGATACAGATTTATCCCAGGCAAATAATATAACAACGGGAGTTGTGTATCAAAATGTTATAAACAAAGAGAGAAGAGGAGATTATTTAGGGAAAACTGTCCAGGTAATTCCACATATTACAAATGAAATAAAAAGGCAGATAGATAATGTCGGTGATAGTGATCCCGATATCGCTCTTATTGAAATTGGTGGAACAGTTGGAGATATTGAATCTTTACCCTTTTTAGAAGCAATTAGACAGATGAGAATAGATAAGGGCAAAAATAATGTAATTTATGTTCATCTTACCTATATTCCCT
>CAZMFS010000203.1:0-4434 GCA_964565585.1 uncultured bacterium | reverse complement strand
GAATACTACATGGCAGTCTTTTGAAAGAATCCTGTCTAATTACATAAATAAAAATTATCCGATTTTTCACGTGCCGGAATCTTCTGGTATAACATTTAAGTCTTTGCTCAAGAGAAATTACATCAAAAATTTTCTTCGAATAAATAGCTTTGAGTTTTATACTTTATTTTTGATAAAACAATTATTAATTAAATTTACTTTTAAAATAGTTCTCTATAAAATCTCTTCAAGATCCTTTAAACGATTCTTATATTTAATCTTTGGAATTTCTTCCTTTAATTCACTGTACTTTTCAGCAGCTTCTTTTCTATATTTTAGTGCTTTTCCATCATCACCCACTCTGTGATACATATCTGCAAGTTCATATTTTACATCAGCCAATATTTCATCATCTTCAATGCCATCTAACATCTGTTCAAGAGGTTCAACAACTTCTTTTACTCTTATGTTTGCTGTTTTTGTATTTTCAAATTCAATATTTTTTTCGTATATCTCGAGATATTTCAGCATATCGCTTCTTTTCAATTCTTCTGCATATTTCCTGTTCTTCTTTATATCATTTACAGCTTTCTTATATTTACTTAGTGAGAAATTAGTTTTAACCCTGACCATAAGTATTTCTGCCAATAATCTTTTTAGATTTGCTTTTTTTGCCATACTGAGAGCTATATTTAGCTTTTCAATCGCCTTTTTAAAATTCTTTTTTTGATATTCGAGTTTTCCCATATTGTATTTAGCAAATATTTTAATGCGGGAGTTCTGGGTCCTGTTAGCATGTTTGAGCTGGTTTTTAAGCATTTTTAAAGCCTTTTCATATTTTCCCTCTTCAATGTATATTTCAGAAAGGTTGTTCTGTGAAATAATTTGATATTCTATACTTCCGATTTCTTTTGATAAATCTCTGCATTTTTCCAGGTATATTTTAGAATTATCATAATCCTGAATCTGATAGTAATAAATACCCAGATTTGAATAGGATTTTATGAGTTCCCATCTGTTGTTATCCTTTCGGGCAAGCTTTTTATGTTTGTCTATATATTTTTTAAATTTTTTGAAGTTTTGCTTTTTAAAGTAGGTCAATGCCAGAACAAAGTATAAGTTATATAGAATTTCATCCAGATTATTTCTCTGAATAATTTCAATTCCTTTTTTTGAAAACTCTATAGATTTATCAAAATTTCCCTGGAAGTTATTTCCCATGGCCAGATTGTTGTATGCTTTTGCCATTTGTTTCTTATTATCTTCTTTTTTTGCGAGTTCAAGCTGCTTGTTAATAAATTCAAAATAACGGTCATAATTTCCAAGTCCTCCATAAACTATTGCTTTGTATACATAAAGTTTCATGAGGCTTTCATTATCATTAATTTTTTTTGCAAGATTTATAGGTGTATCAATCATTTTATCTATCCTGTTTATGTTTCCGATACTTTTGTGAAGTTCTATTAAATTTATGTAGGAATTTACTTTTTCCTTTTCAGTAAGGTTGAATTTGTTGCTGTTTAATAGCTTGTTAAAATAATCCAGTGCCCTTTCATTCTGATAATTTTGTTTAGCCTGTTTCCCAGCCTTTTTGAAATATTCTTTTGATTGTTTGTAGTTTTCGGCTTTTTCGTGGTGATATGCCAGATCTCCATAAACTGATTCAGGATTATTATCATAAAGTTTTTCTATCGTTTTAGCGGCCAGATTGTGCAGTTTTTTTAATCTATCATCAAGCTGCATCCTGTAGGCAGTTTCTCGAATCAGGGCATGCTTGAAAATGTATCTTATTTCGCTAATTGGCTGCCATATATTCTTCTTCTGTATCTTTCTTACTTCTTTTTCGATATCTATATCCTTTAACATTTCTGATAAAATATTTATCATGAATTTTCTTCCGAGTACCGAGGCAGTTTGTACAATTTCTTTTAATCTTTCGGTAAGCCTATCGAGTCTGGCTATTATTACATTATTTATCTTATCTGGTATTTCAAAACCTTTATCGTCTGGACCAAGATCCTTTTCAATGAGTCCGTTTTCCTTAATGTAAAGAGATATCTGTTCGGTATAGAAGGGATTACCCTCACTTTTTTGCCATACAGTATTTACCAGTTTTGATGAAATATTTTTATCTAGAATATTTGTTATAATTTTTTTTGTATCATCTTTATTGAACTGCTCAATTTTGAATACCTTCTCCTTGATTTCATCTATACCGAATTTGAAGATAGAACCATCCTCGTTAAACCTTGATTCATATATTAATATGTATGGAAAACCTTCGGAATTATCCATGATATGTTTGATTGCTTTTTGGGAGTCCTCATCGATCCACTGTGCATCGTCAAGCTCAAGGATTAAAGGTTTGTTTAAACTTTCAGCTTTTATTAAGTTTTCCAGGGCATATAATATGTTTTTATGTCTGGATTCAGGTTTTGCTTTGTTATATTCTGAATCATTTTTGTGAATATTTAAAAGGGCCCTAAGATAGGGTATTGTTCTTTTTAGTTCTTTTTTGATTTTTTTGTTTTTGGTATTTTTGATAAGGAGGTTAATTTTTTGGTTGAATTTCTTCCTGTTTTCCTCCTTTGTACCGTTTAATGATTGATGAAAGTAATTTTTTAAGAAATTTATGAAGGGATTAAAGCTTTTCTTAACAATTTCGTTGCAGGGAAAATAAAACCAGTGGTATTTATTATTTGTTTTTTTCCTGAGTTTAGTTACGAGCCTGCTTTTTCCGATTCCCGCATCGCCGGCTACATGAATAATCTTGGGGCTTTTGTTATTAAATTTTAAATTGCTTTCTAATTTTCTAAGTTCCTTATTTCTTCCAACAAACTCTCCCCTGAAAAAAGAGGGAGCGAAAGCAGGCAATTTATCTTTTAGCTCATAAATTTTGATTTTATTCTTTAAATCTCTATTTTCCATATTCTGTATTTCATACGGACTGGTAATATTTTTATAAGTATTATTGCTAAGAAGTATCTGTTTTTTATTTGCAAGTCGCATAAGTCTTGCAGCCAGATTTACTTCTGTACCGAGGCAGGTAAAATCAATTCTTTTTCTTCCACCTCGAAACCCCGTAAATACTCTGCCGTAGGTCATTCCTATTTTTGAGTTCATTTTCTCCTTTAGTGATAGGGTAAAATCAGCAGCTCTTGTCGTTAAATTCTCCCTCATTATCGGCGTGCCGAAATAACTAAGAATTACGCCAGCATTTTTTCTGCAGCTAATGTTGTTAAAGTATCCTCCGTATTTATGTGTGGTGTTGATAATTTTTTTTATGTTTTCATTAAAATCACTATCAATTTGCAGTTCTATAAAACAGGTAACGACATTTCTGAATTCCCCCCTGAACTTCTTGTTTATTATTTTTTTAGGGTAAAAATCTTTTATTAGATTGCGGTATTTTGAATTACTGTTCTGAATGTCTATCTCGGAATTCATAATTATTTTAATATCTTTTATACGATAATAACCTTCATTTGCATTTTTATATTTAACCTCTAAGGAGTTATTCATCCTTTTTAATATATTTTCCGAAAAAACTATTTCGTTATCTTTTGAAAGTGATTCTGCATGAAGGGCTTTGTTTATACTTTCGCCTCTGAAGTAAAAGCTGTTCTGGTTTTGGTTTTTAATAATTTTCATTTCGTTTTTGCCGTAGGATAACCCCATATTGAAGTTTAACCTGTAATCCCCAAATTTTGTTTTAAGTTCACCTTTTTTTTCAAATAGTGATTGAATTTGTTGAGCTGATTTGAAAATATTGGAAATTGAGGCTTTATCGTCCTGAAATATTGCCGTAAAGCTGTCTCCCTCAAATATTGCAATAAAACCACGATTTTTATAAATAATATCGATTGCTTCATCAAAAATTCTGTTTATACTGGATGATAGAATCTCGGCTCCTTGCTTTCCGTGTTTCATCAGCTTGACTGTCATATTTGTAAAACCTGAAATATCGAGATAGAGGCAGTACCCGTTGAACCTTTTATCCAAATCGTTATTTTTATAATTTCTCAGAACGATTTCTGGCACAAGATTTCTCATAATCCTCCCGTCATTTTTTATATTATAAATAAAAAATATTTTAATGCAAAATATTTTTAAATTAAAGACAGTAATTTTTTTGTTCTGGTTTTAAAAATCCTAGTAGTGAATTTTACAAGTCAGCGCGGGAAAACGAAGTAAGCGCGGCAATTTAAAAACTGCTTTGGAATAACATTTATGCTTTTTTTCGAAGGAGTAAATTTTAAAAGTGTTTTAGAAGATTCCTGAACTGAGATTTAATAAATGTAATTTTTATCCGTCAGGAATTTTCATTACTTATGTTTAGTAAGTATGCATATTCCGGGTGAAGCGAAGATATAAAAATCACGAATGATTTTTAATCAATTGACAATTCAGACTGTAAAGAAATAAGTGTCTTAATATAGGATATTTAGTAAAATA
>CAZMFS010000202.1:0-4440 GCA_964565585.1 uncultured bacterium | reverse complement strand
GCGCCAGGCTGGAGCTTTCCAGGACGCATCCCAATTTCATCAAGGATATTTTCGGATTTTGATTTAATATTCTCAACGAACTCTTGATCTTTAACAGATGGGAGGTTTATTTTTACATTCAGATAAGCACCTTCTGCTGCTGATTCAGCTAATATTGCTGCTACTGCTGCATCACTTATAGCGTTTGGATTTCCTTTATCTGCAACCTTGTCGGCTAATTTCATCAATTTTTTAGTAAGCTTAAGCGAGTCAAAAGGAACCTGAGTTGCAAATTTTGCTGCTTTTTCTAGAGCTTCTTCCCCTTTTTTTCTGGCTTTCATATATTTGTTGAATGCCTTTGTATCTTTATCGATTAGTTCCAGGTATTTTCTTTTTAGTTTTTGAGCTTTGATTGCAACATCTTCCATCTCATCTTTTATATCTTTATATTTATAATCATATGTGAGATTAGCAACCATAGAAGATAATGCTGCTGATAGTGATCCGCTTAAAGCAGCAACGCTTCCTCCGCCGGGAGCGGGGGAGTTGGATGATAATTCATCCGCAAATTCAGTTATCTTCATATCTATCAGCTTTGATCCATCCTGTTCTTTTTCAATTTTATATTCTATTATTTTTTCATCCGGGTTAAAATCTGTTACATCGTTTAGTCCCAGAGATTTAATGGCAGTTTCTAAAATTTCTTTTTCAGGTATACCTCTTGATTGTCCCCCAATAGGCATGTATCTTTTGCAAATTTTATTTTGCTTTTTAAGATAGTGTTTCCCAGCTTTAAGCATAGCATCCAGAGGAACCAGGCCTACTAGCTCACTTCCTGTTACCCTGTATCCCCTTTTATTTGCTTCTTTTCTTGCAGCATCAAAAACCTGATGCATATTTGCTATTTTATAGTTTGTCAAATTTATTGATATTTGAGCTGTTTTAAAATCATCAACATACCAGCCAATTGCTTTAACACTTTTAAACATGCCTTTGGTTCTTAAAGCGTTGCCTTCCTCATCTCTGATTATTTTCCCGTCTTTTTCTCTTCTTTGGGCTCTACCTCTTTCCCTTAATTCTAGAGCTATATCTTTAGCAACCTTTGGGTCTTTTGTATTTAAATTAATATTGTAAGCAATTAAAAACTCTCTTGCTCCTATAACAGTAGCTCCTGATTTTTTATTGAATTTTTGAGGACCGTAATCAGGTTTGAATTCTGGATCTTTCATTTTTTCTGGTAGAGCTTCATATTCACCCTCTCTAATATTTGCTAAATTTTCTCTTTCTGGTTTTGTAGCTGCATTTTCATATAAGTATACAGGAATTCCAAGTTCTTCTCCTACTTTTTTCCCTAAATTGTTAGAAATTTCTACACAGTCATCCATTGTAACATTTTTTACAGGAACAAAAGGACATACATCGGTAGCACCCATTCTCGGATGAGCACCTTCGTGCTGGCTCATATCGATTAATTCTGATGCTTTTTTTATAGCTCTAAAAGCAGCTTCTTCAACAGCTTCAGGGGTTCCAACAAAGGTAACTACGGTTCTGTTAGTATCTTCCCCCGGGTCAACATCAAGAAGTATAGTATCTTCTACGGATTCAATCTCACCTGTAATTTGATTTATAATATCTTTATCCTGGCCTTCACTGAAATTTGGAACGCATTCAACAATTTTCTCCATAAATCAACCTCCTAGTTTTTCTTAAATACTAATTAATATTTCTAAAGTGTCAAGATAATGATTTTTTTATTTCTAAATTTGTAATTTAGACATAAAATTTTTAATGAAAGACTAAAAATGAAAATTGCAAATTTAGACTGTAAGGAAATGACACAAATTAGGTTATTCACACATTTTTTTTAATAACAATCATCCTGATAACTATTGCCTGAATTTGTTTAGGCTCTTTTGTGTTTAATATAATATCAGCAGTATATAGATTATACTGAAAAAATTCAGCATGAGATATTATTTAATATTTTTTATAATCAATAATTTATTAATTTCTTTACATCCTGAATTGTGAAGAATTATGCATTGAATTTTATTATTTTACTGGTCTAAAATAAACACTTATACATATGTATACAGAAAAATCTTGAAAAAATTGATGAATAAAGATAATCTAATAGAAGGAGTTTATATGAAGTTTTTGGAAAATGTTGTTCAAGATCTAATAAGTAATGGTTATAATCTTTCTAATCTTGCAATGGTCTTGCCCAGCAGGAGAGCAGGTCTTTTTTTAAAAAAACATATACAGGATAATCCAGAGATAAAAAAACCGATATTTTCTCCTGATATTTATTCTATTAAAGATTTTTTCAATGAAATAATGCAAAAAAATTTGCTGAGCCGTTTGCAGCTGATTTTTGAATTGTATGAAGCCTATCTTGAAGTATTTGATGACATAAAAGACTTTGATGAATTTTATAACTGGGGAAACATCGTCTTAAATGATTTTCAAAACATTGATAAATATCTGGTTGATTATGAAAGTTTATTCCGGAACTTAAAGGAGTTAACTGAAATCAAGGAGGAATTTGATACAGATACAACAAACCAAGTTCTCGATAATTTTAGAGATCTGTCACTAAAAATTAAAGAGCTCTATGAAAAATATACCAGACAGCTTGATAGTAAAAATCAGGTATATTACGGTAAGGCAATCAGGATGATTGCCGAAAATTTTGATTCTTATAAAAAAAGATTCCAGCAGTGGGATAAAATATTTTTTGTTGGATTTAATGCATTTACAAAGGCAGAAGAGTTAATTGTTGAGAAATTAAAAGAGATAAACATGGCTGAGCTTTACTGGGATGTTGATAGATATTTTTATAAAAATCCAAATCATGAGGCTGGTAAATTTTTCAGAGATTCTAAGTTAGTAGACGATGAGAGTAAATGGATAGATGATAAGCTTGCTAAAGATAAAAAAAATATAAAAATTATCGGGTGTTCAAAGAAAGTAATTCAATCTAAAATTCTGGGGAATATGATAGATTCCGATAGGGAGAATAACAATAACACTGCTATTATTCTACCTGATGAATCGATGTTGTTTCCACTTCTACATTCATTGCCTAAAAAATTAAAAAAGTTCAATGTAACTATGGGGTTCCCACTTAGGCATACTTCTCTATATAATTTAATATCCTTTATGGTTGATATGCATGAGAATAAAAACCGGCTGGAAAAGGACAAATTTTATTATGAGGATGTAACAAATATTCTAACCCATCCGTATATGTTGATTATTGCTGAAAAAAATGTGGTTGAATTTGTCAATAATCTAAAGCAGGAAAATAAGGTTTTTGTCAATAAAAATGAAATTAAACAATATTTTAATAATGAGGTTACTTCTTTCTTTGAAGAAAACTATGAGGTTGATGGTTTTATTGCATATTTGAAAAATTGTTTTGATATAATAAGGAAAAATCTAAAAAATGAAAAAGGATATACAATTGAACTTGAATATTTATATCAATTTTATCTAATATTACAAAAATTACAGGATCAGCTTGAAAATTTTGATTTTAATATCAGCATTAATTCCTTCTGGAAGTTGTTCAAAGAGATTGTAGATACTTCAAATATTCCTTTTACAGGTGAACCTCTTCAGGGACTCCAAATTATGGGAATGTTAGAAACTAGAACTCTTGATTTTGATAATATCTATATACTTTCGATGAACGAAGGAGTAATACCACAGAGCAAAAGTGATAACAGCATAATACCATACGAGTTAAAAAAGAATTTTGGTATACCTACTTATAAAAACCGGGAAGGAATTTATGCGTATTATTTTTACCGCTTGCTAAAAAGAGCAAAAAATATAACATTATTTTATAATACAGAAAAGGATTCGCTGGGAAAAGGGGAAAAGAGCAGATTTATAGAACAATTGCTTCTTGAATATAGTGAGAAAAACGTGAATTCCTGTGTTGAAGAGAATATTTTAACAATAAATACGCACATGGAAAAAGATAAAAGCATTGAGGTTGAAAAAACACCGGGAATGTTAAGAAAGATGAAGGAGATAAACTTCTCTGCTTCTGCTATCAATACGTATCTGGACTGCAGTCTTAAATTTTATTTCAAATATATTTTAAACCTTCAAAAAAAGGATGAATTTCTCGAATCTGTAGATAGTCAAAAATTTGGCTTAATTGTTCATAACACCCTGGAGAATGTCTATACCGATAAGATAAACAAAAAACTTAATAGCAATGACTATAAAGAGATGAAAAAGCTTGTAAATAGTATTGTTGAGGATGTTTATAAAGATGAAATGGGCGATGTTAATATAAAAAAAGGTAGAAATCTAATTTATTCTAGAATAATAAAAGAGCTTGTTACAAAAGTTATAGATAATGAAAATGAAGGATTAAGAATACTTGCCACAGAAAAAAAATACAGATGCTTATATAAATTAAATGATAGCTCATTAAAGCTAAAA
>CAZMFS010000201.1:0-4453 GCA_964565585.1 uncultured bacterium | reverse complement strand
TAAATTGATCAATCCACTAAAATAAGGATTGAAACCCGGATAACTTAGAAGAAAGAAAAACACTACAGGAGTATTAAATTGATCAATCCACTAAAATAAGGATTGAAACACGAATTGCCTTTTTTCTGTCTGAGATAAATCGTAATATTAAATTGATCAATCCACTAAAATAAGGATTGAAACTGGGGTAATGGAGAAAGATAGCTGGATGATTAGAAAACAAACGGGGTCAGGTCTTCACATTTATACAAAGTTTTAGCGAATTTGATTTCTTCGAAGGGATATTTTTTAATTATATCGAATAACGAATAACGAAAATTGCGGTAGCAATTTTTAAAAAGTCATTGCGAGCGAACGAAGTGAGCGCGGCAATCTCAAAAACTGCTTTGGATGTACTTTTAAGTATTTTCTTAATCTTAGTCTTAATCTTATTCTAAAAATCTCGATAGAGATTTTTAATTGTTATAATACAATCCCATAAAACCTTTAAGATTCCTCACAGTAGTTTATAATGATAGATAAATCAGAAAGGAGATAAAATGAAATACAGGAAATTGGGAAGAACGGGTTTTGAAGTGTCCATTTTATCCTTTGGCGGGCTTATGTTAAATAATTATCCTCAGGATAGGGCTGATAAAATTGTAGCTGAGGCTGTAGAGAATGGTATAAACTTGTTCGATGTTGGACCCACTTACGGTGATGCCGAAGAAAAATTGGGAAAGGCAATTAAACCTTATCGTGATGATATTATTCTTACCTGCAAGACAGAACCGGATCAAAGTAAAGGTGAGGTAAGAAGGGATCTTGAAAATTCTCTTAAAAAATTGAATACCGATTATTTTGAAATTTATCAGCTGCATGAAGTGGTGTCCCAGTCAAAAATTGACAGGGCGCTTGCTCCCGGTAAAGCTCTGGAGGGTATCATAGAAGCAAGAGAAGAGGGTCTGATAAAATATATAGGATTTTCTACTCACAACGAACAGGCGGCGCTTAAATTGATGGATGCTTTTGATTTTGATACTGTAATGTTTCCAGTAAACTGGAATTACTGGCTAAATGATAATCAGGGGATGAAAGTAATAGAAAAGGCAGAAGAAACCAATAAGGGGGTTATTGCAATAAAATCACTTGCAAGAAGCCGCTGGAAAAATAATGTTAAAAAGGATGGTTTTGAGACCTGGTATAAACCCATCTATAAGAACGATAAGCTGTCCGAACTGGCATTTAAATTTACTCTTTCAAGGAATGTTGATACTGCAGTTTCTCCAAGCGATATAAGGATGTTAAAAAAGGCATATCAGATTCTGGATAAAAATAGAGAAAATTTAAAGCTGGAAGATGAAGAATTTAAAAAGTTAAAAAAATATGCAGAAGATGAAAATAGAAAACTGTTCCCATTTCCAGAAGAGGTATCCTAGATTAAGTTTAAGTCCAAGCCCAAATTGTCGGGCAGGGATATGAATAAATTAAAAAAGAAAAGTATTGAGCTTTAATTATGAAAAATGAATAGCAATTTTAAGTTTTAATTAAACTTTATAAAAGAAATATAATTATATACATAAAATATATGATAATCATGATTATTTTTAAAAATCAAACTATTATATCTATTAACTTGATACTTTTGATAAATATACAATAATATAAAGAGGGTAATATGAATTATAATACAACAGAATTAAATTTTAATATTCCTGAAAATGTCAACAGTAAATGGCAGGAAATTTTGAATATTATGGCTCAAATAATAGATGTTCCTGCTGCATTAATAATGAAAGTTGACCTCACCGATATAAAGGTATATCTGTCCAGTGATGTGAAAAACAATCCGTATACTCCGGGAGATAGTGAAAAACTAATTGATTCAGGACTCTACTGTGAAACCGTTATTAAAAAAAGGGAAAAATTAAAAGTGCCGAATGCTTTAGAAGACGAAGAATGGAAAAACAATCCCGATGTGGATTTGAATATGATATCATACCTTGGATTTCCAATAATTGCTCCTGATAATAAAGTATTTGGAACATTATGTGTACTAGATACTAAAACGAATTATTACTCCAAGCTATATGAAAAATTGATAAAAAAATTTAAAGAATCCATTGAATCAGATTTACAGTTATTAATGAAGAACCACCTTATTAAGAAAAAAAATAAAAAATTAAAAAAATATATATCAGAGATCAAAGAGTTAAAGGGTATTATCCCAATTTGTTCAAACTGTAATAAAATTCGGGATGATGATGGATACTGGCAGAGGGTGGAAAATTACATTCAGACTCACTCCGATGCTCAATTTTCACACGGTTTATGTCCGGAATGCAGGAGTGAATTGTATCCGGATTCGGATTAGATTAAAATCGGAGATTTTAATAGATCATCGATTCGGGTTTCAAATAAATACAATACTTCTTTTATGATATACAAAGTATTTTGTTTTGTATCATGCTGTAAAACCAGGTTTTGAACTTGTTTCAAGTTATTTCAATATCTTTTATAATTTATTGTTGTATAGCTTATTAGTAAAGATTCTGAAATAAATTCAAAATAGCTGTTTTCTAAAAATTTTGAATATATTTTAATTAGATGAAATTTGTTTACATCTTGAGATTAAAATAGAAAATTTATAGTGAGATTTCGGTTACGAAGTTATTTCCTTACTGTAATCTTAAATAAAGAGCTTATAACTACAACTCTTTGATAAAAAACTTAAACGCAAATATTTTTTCTACTGGGTTGATCAAATGTCTTATTAGGTATTTTTTTTTAAAAAATAAAGTTTTTCCTTTAGGATTCTTAAAATAATTGCAATTATGTATATCATGTTTGATTAAAACTATCCTTTATGAGCTACATCTATGGTTATAACCATAAACAGCGTTGAAAATGAAATTTTAATTTCATTTTTACCAGCAATGAGCAGAGTCTGCAAGAAAAATCACTCCGAGATTTTCAAAGTTTGAATCTTGAATAACGAAAACATCGCGGGATATTTTAAATAATTAAATAAAACCCTTTAATTTGTTAAAATATTTATGTTTATTAAATCATAAACTGTTGAATCTTAAAAAGATAATGCTATAATTAACAGATAAATGGAGGATGAATGATGAGCGGGAAAATGGATGATCAAAATAGCTCAAAAGAGCAGATTTCATTGCAAAAAATACATTATAAAAAGTTATTTGAATTTTCTCCCGATGCAATTACAATTCTGGATGAAAATGATGTTATACTCAAAGTTAATAAAAAATTTGTCGAAATGTTTGAATATACTCAAAAGGAAGCAGTTGGGAAAAAGATTAATGACCTTATTGTACCTGATGATAGAAAAAATGAGGGAGAAGAAGCCACAAAAAAGGTAGCTAATGGCAAGCAGGTGTTTTTTGAAACAATTAGAGAGTCAAAATCCGGGAAAAGAATAAATGTTTCTATTCTTGGAAGCCCCGTTAAATTTCAGGGCAGTAGATTAATAGTTTATGGAATTTATCGTGATATAACAGAAAGAGTTAAGGCAAAGGAAAAATTAAAAGAAAGAGAAGAAAAATACAGGACACTTTTTGAATACAGCGGTACTGCCATTTGTATATTTGAGGATGACAAGATCATTAAGATGTGCAATGAAAAATTTGCGGAGCTTGCAGGGTTGCCTAAAGAAAAGATAGAGAATAAGAAAAAATGGTCTGATTTTGTTTCAGGAAAAGATTTAAAAAGAATGAAAAAATATCACAAAATGAGAACTGAAAATAGAGGGAATCCACCCAATGAATACGAATTTGATTTTGTGGACAGTAAAGGTAATGTTAAAAATATTCATTTTATAATCAAAAAAGTTAAGGACTCTGAGGAAAGAGTTGCATCTTTTCTTGATATAACAGATTTTAAAAAAGCACAGAAGGAGTTAAAAAAGAGCGAGAAAAAATACAGATTGCTTTATAACAGCATACGCGATGCCATTCTTATTGCAGATACAGATAGGATTATAACCGATTGCAACAGTTCATTTACAAAACTTTTTGGATATGAAGCTGAAGAGGTTATAGGTAAAAAAACTCTTTTTGTTTATGCGAACGAAAAAGAATACAAAGATCTCGGTGATAAAATTAATAAAAATTATGGAGATTCGCCTTTTTTACAAATTCAGTATTATAAAAAAAAGAATGGAGAAATTTTTCCTGGAGAAACAGCGGTATATTATTTAAAAGATGAGAAAGGAGATGTTACAGGTTTTATAGGACTTATACGGGATATTTCGGAAAGATTAAAGCTCCAAAAACAACTTCGACAATCCCAGAAGATGGAATCTATAGGACGTCTAGCAGGAGGAATAGCCCATGATATGAATAATTTATTAATGCCGATTATGGGATATACAAAAATGCTGCGGGAAGAAGAAAATATTTCCGATGAGAATAAAGAAGTACTAAAAGAGATAACCAATGCTTCTAAAAAA
>CAZMFS010000200.1:0-4460 GCA_964565585.1 uncultured bacterium | reverse complement strand
ATTCTTTTATGTAGGCAGTTTCAAGAATAAAACTTCTGTTATCATAGATTACAGACCTCTGCTTATTCATTACATCGTCATATTCTAGAGTATGTTTTCTTATTTCAAAATTTCTCTGCTCAACCTTTTGTTGAGCTTTTTCAATTTGTCTGGAAAGTAATGGATGCTGTATAGCCTGTCCTTCTTCCATATTAATTCGATCAAGAAGATTAATAATTTTATCGGATCCAAATAATCTCATAAGTTTATCTTCCAGTGAAACAAAAAATCTGGAAGCACCCGGATCACCCTGTCGACCACTTCTTCCTCTTAACTGCCTATCGATACGCCTACTTTCATGTCTTTGGGTTCCTATCACATATAAACCACACGGCATATCTTCCTTGCATTCTTCAATATCTATTTCATCAGGAGCTTCTTTGTCATTTTTAATATAACATTCATCGCAGTATCTTACTCCCTCTCCAAGCTTAATATCGGTACCTCTACCGGCCATATTAGTAGCAATAGTTACATTTTTCTTCTGTCCGGCCTGAGCAACAATTTCTGCTTCTCTTGCATGATTCTTTGCATTTAAAACAGAAGCTGTTATACCTCTTCTTTTTAACATTCTAGCTAATAGTTCAGAATCCTCCACCGATATTGTCCCTACAAGAACGGGCATCCCTTTCTTATATGCTCTTATAATTTCTTCAATAACTGCATCGAATTTTTCCTTTTTACTCCTGAATATCACATCATCATAATCTATTCTTCTTACCGGTTCGTTTGTCGGAATTACTGCAACATCCATATCATAAATTTCTTTAAATTCTTTTTCCTCTGTTACAGCTGTACCGGTCATTCCTGAAATTTTATTATAAAGTCTAAAGAAATTCTGGAGTGTAATTGTTGCAAAGGTTTGAGTTTCACCTTCAATTTCTACACCCTCTTTAGCTTCAAGAGCCTCATGAAGCCCCTCGCTGAATCTTCTTCCAGGCATTAATCTACCTGTATATTCGTCAACTATCTGAACCTTGTTGTCCTTTACAACATAATCAACATCTTTTTTAAACAATGAGTAAGCTTTTAACAGCTGTGATATAGAATGAAGGATTTCGCTCTTTTCAGCATATTTCTGCTGGGCTTTTCTCTTTTGTTTTTCCTTTTCTTTTTCAGAAATATCCTTTTCTTCGATATCTGCCAGTTTTTCCCCGACATCCTCCAATCTAAATAACTGTGGATTATCAGGCGAAAGAAGCTCTCTACCCTTTTCTGTAAGGTCAGCTAAATTCTTTTTTTCATCTATTGTATAATAAAGCTGTTCATCTATTAAATGCATCTGCTTTTCTCTCATATATCTATTTTCAATATCTTTTATAAGTTTTTGAATTTTTGGATCCTGTTTTAATTTCATCAGCTGCTTATGCTTAGGCAACCCCCTATGTGCTATTAACAATAATTTTCCTGCTTCTTCTGTTTCACCATTATCATACTTTTTCTTTCCTTCTTTTACCAGATTGGACACATACTCCCTTTGGGTTTTAACCAGCTTTCTAACTTTGGGGTTATAATTTCTATAATAACCCTTATTTTTGGTTTGTACAGGTCCTGAAATTATCAAAGGCGTTCGTGCTTCATCTATCAGTATAGAGTCTACCTCATCTATAATTACAAAATCCCTATATTTTTGAACCTGTTCTCTTAGCGTTCCTACCATGTTGTCTCTTAAATAATCAAATCCAAACTGACTATTGGTTCCATACACAATATCATTATTATATGCTTCCTTACGCTTGGAAGTATCCATTTCTCCCTGTAAAGCACTAACAGAAGCCCCGAGAGTTTCATATAAAACTCCCATCCATTCGCTGTCTCTTCTTGCAAGATAGTCATTAACAGTAACAATATGAACATTTCCCCTTAAAGAATTTAGATATGCTGGCATGGTAGCTACAAGAGTTTTTCCTTCTCCTGTTGCCATTTCTGCGATATTACCGTTGTGCATAATAATTGCACCGTAAAGCTGAACATCATAAGGAACCATATACCATTTTTCTTTGTTTCCCGTATATTCGCTAATAATTTCATTATCAACCAGATATTTACATGTTCTTTTTACCAGTGCAAATGCTTCACACATTAGATCATCTTCGGTTTCACCCTCATCCAATCTATTTTTAAACTCTTTGGTTTTTTCCTTGATATCCTCTTCAGTTTCTATGTTCTCAAGATAATAATCGTACCATTCATTGATCTCTTCTACTGTTGGCCTTAACCTTTTGATCATTCTCTCCTGATGACTCCCAAATATCTTTTTTAAAAACTCAAACATTAATTAATTCACCTCTTCTATCCTATAATACCTTTAATGGATTAATAACTTCGCCATTTATTCTAATTTCAAAATGTAGATGTTCGCCGGTTACTCTACCGGATTTACCTATAAAACCTATTAAATCTCCTTTTTTGACTCTATCACCTGTTTTTACTGCAAAACTATTTAGATGGGCATATCGTGAAGATAGGTATTTCGAGTGCTTCAATATTATTAGGTTTCCATACTGAGTTACGCTTCCTGTCCATTGTATATATCCCGATTCAGCTGCATAAACGGGAGCTCCTACAGCACCCCTAAAATCAACGCCTCTATGGGTAACATAATATCCGTTTAATGGATCCCATCTCTTTCCAAAAAGGGAACTCATTTTAGGATTGTTCACGGGATATCTAAAATCAAAACCCTGTTTGTTTATATAAGTATCAAGTATATACTTTTGTTCCTTTCCTAACATCCATTCATACGTATTAATCTCTTCTTTCATATTCTTGCTAATATTGTTGAAAATATCGAGATGCCCCTCGTTCAGCATCTTTTTTATCAATTCTTCATTAACTTCTTCTTCATTCTTTATACCTCCAACAGGTTTGTCCAGGTTGTACAATCTGGAAATATAAGAAATTTCATTTTTCAACCTTTCTATTCTATCTTTTGTATTTTTTTTCCAGTATGCAAAATCAAACTTAGCTTCTCTTAACTTATTATATAACCTATCGTTTTTCCTTTTTAGCTTTAAATTTTGTTTCAAAACTGTATTATACTCTTTTTTTATAGGCCTATATTTATCTAGCACTGCTAAATAATTAAAAACAAGTAGAGATGATATAAATATTAATACGGCTACAAAAATTGAAATAAGTGTAGCCCAGAATCTTATTTTTTTTCTTGATATGTTATATCTCTTTATATCATCACAATCCTCTGATACAAAGAGAATGTGATACCTTTTTTTATCTTCCATAAAATTGAGAAACTCTCCTGAGAATTTTGTTATCCTCTGTAAGTAAATACTTCATAGGATTTTCAACTTTTCCGTTTTTCAAAATTTCATAGTGAAGATGAGGAGCACTGCTTCTTCCAGTATTTCCGAGTGTTCCCAGCTGATCACCTTTTTTTACAAAACTTCCTTCATTAACTGTAATCTTTTTTAAATGACCGTAACGGGTTTCATAACCAAAACCGTGTTCTATAACAATCGTTTTGCCGTATTCGCCCATCCAACCTGTAAACTTTACATACCCCTGGGCAGGTGCTTTTATAGGTGATCCCGGAATATTAGTAATATCCAATCCGGTATGAAACTCTCTTTCATTTGAAAAAGGAGATTCTCTCCATCCATACTGGGAGGATATCCAGCCTTCAAGAGGCCATTTTAAAGGAACATGTTCCCATTTTATGGAGCTTTTTTCCATTTTATCTATTATCTTATAAAAATTATCCTTCAATACCTCCATTTTAAGGTCCACCTGTGAAAATGCAACCTTTAGATTATTATTCATATCATCGACACTCTCATTTTCAGGATTTTTCAAAGACCGTCCGCCAACATGCATTTTACTATTTTCTTTAAAAGCAGGGGGTAATGAATTCAAGATTAATACGTTATCACAAATTTGCTGAAGTTTTGATAGTTTTTTATCATAGGTTTTTATTTTTTTACTATATTTCTCATAATTATTTTTTAATTCTTTATTTTGGTTTTTATACATAGAAAGCTTTGTTATTAAATACTGATCTTTAACTCCTCTAAAAAAATATAGTAATATAAACCCCACAATTATAATTCCAGCTACCATAAATATCCATAAATATCTCTTTGGGATTTCAAAACTGTATATTTTTCTATTAGAGGGAGAAACGATCTTAAACTTAAAATTTTTCATTTTTTCTCCTTATATCACTTTTATATATATCATTTGTTATGGAAACATTTCCATCTTTATTATGAACCATAAGTTCTCTCTGCAACTGCTTTAAATCCCCACCCTTTTTATTAAATATCTTCAAAATCCTGTTAACATATCTCTCTGTTTCTCTATATGGAGGTATCCCGTTGTATTTTTTTACAACAGTAGGGCCTGCATTATAAGCTGCAAGTGCCAACTTTACATTTTGATTGAATCTATTAAATAGATATTTA
>CAZMFS010000199.1:0-4467 GCA_964565585.1 uncultured bacterium | reverse complement strand
CTGCTACTCTGATATTTCCGGTGAAAGAAGAGCATTTTCATTATGATGAAATAGCGGTGATTGAAGTTGACTTGGAGAATGACCATCATGTGAATCGATTGACAGATATTATACACCGGGCAATTCCATACCCTATGATGATTGTATTTAAGGGAAAACACTGGGTACGGCTATCAGTAGCTGATAAACGATTTAATTTGGCAGATAATCAGGCGGCTACTATTGAAGAATATTGGATTACTGAACAAATTGATGAGAATTTAAAGGAAAATTTAAATAAACCGAGACCTATTATTGTTCAGCTTCCTATTGGAGAAGGAGAAGATTTTGAAGGTATAGTTGATATTGTTGAAATGAAAGCATATAAGTCCGAAAACGGTGAAGAGAAAAAAGTTAAAATACCATCTGAAATGGAAGATGAAGTAAAAGAATACAGACAAAATCTTATGGAAGCTATAGCAGAAGAAGATGAAGAATTGATGATGAAAGTGCTTGAAGGGGAAAAACTAAACGACGAAGAGATAAAAAGAGGTATAAAGAAAGGTTTAAAGGCAAAAGATATCGCTCCAGTATTTATAGGATCCGCAAAAAAGCAGATTGGAGTTAAAGCTTTTCTAAATTTTGTTTCAAAATATTTTGCTTCACCTCTTGAATTTACAACTTATGAGTTAGAAGATGGAACAGAAATCAATCCTGATCCTGAAGGAAAATTTATTGCGAAGGTTTATAAAACTTTAATTGATCCATATACTGGTAAAATGAGTCTGGTAAAAGTGATATCAGGTAACCTAAAAGCTGGAGAAACGGCCAGGTTAAATAATGAAGCTACAACTGAAAGAATTGCTCATGTATATGTACCTCAGGGCAAGGATGTAAATGAAGTTCCGGAATTAGAAGCAGGAATGATTGGTGTAATAAATAAGGTTGATGCAATTAAAACTGGAGAAACCTTGACAGAGAAAAAAGATGAGAAAAAAGTTAAGTTTTTTAAGCCACATGATCCTGTTTATTCTCTTGCTATTAAAGCAAAATCCACGGGAAATCAGGATAAGCTGGCTACAGGGTTAAATAGATTAACAGAGGAAGATCCTTATGTTAAAAGCTGGAGAAATAAGGATACCAAACAGTCCATAATATCTGGATTGGGAGATATCCATTTAGATGTTTTAGTATCCAGATTGGAAGATAGATTTAATGTAGAAGTTGAAACTATGACACCGAAGGTAAGCTACAAAGAAACTCTTGCACAATCGGTAAAATCTCATCACAGACATAAAAAACAGTCAGGTGGAAGAGGTCAGTACGGAGAAGTTTACATGGAATTTGAACCTCTATCAAGAGGATCGGGATTTGATTTTGTTGATAAGATTGTAGGAGGAGTAATTCCAAGCGGATTTATTCCTGCTGTTGAAAAGGGTATAAAAAATAAAATGGAGGAAGGCGTAATCGCCGGATATCCAGTTATAGATATTAGAGCTACAGTTTATGATGGATCCCATCACTCTGTTGACTCGGATGAACATTCATTTAAAGTAGCTGCTTCAAAGGCTTTTTCAAAAGCATTTAATAAAGCTGGTGGCATATTATTGGAACCCGTTCTTAAGGTAAGAATTGAAGTACCAAAAGAAGATATGGGTGATGTGATGGGTGACTTAAACAGTAAACGAGGCAGAATTCAGGGAATGGATCCATTAAAAGATGGATGGCAGGAAATCAGAGCTGAAGTACCTGAATCGGAAATGTTAAGATATTCAATCGATCTAAGATCTATCACAAGTGGACGAGGAAGATTTGAAACCGAATTTGCTTATTATCAGAAAGCACCTGAGGAAGTACAGAAAGCAGAAGTTGAAGCGTATCAGAAAAGCGAATCTGAATCAGAGTAATTCTAATTAACAAGGGGGCTAATATGAAAAAGCTAGGTTTAATTTTAACTGTTTTATTTGTTATGGTTAGTGTTAGTTTTGCATTAACAATTAATGATGTAGTAAACAAAGATGTATATACAGCAGATGGAGTTCAGGCTACACTTGTTAGAAAAATTGACAGCCAGGGTAAAAATCTAACAATAGAAGGTAAATATTATATGAAGGACAACAAAACAAGAGCGGACATGACTGTTACAGCTGATATGGTTAAAAATCAGGCACAGCTACAGCAGCTAAAAATGATAGGTATGGATGAAAGAATTAACATCAGTGTTGATAAAGATAAATCTATGACACAGTATACACTTTTTCCAAAAAATAAGGCTTATATTAAAAGAAGTAGAGCAAAAAAAGAAAATAAGTCATACAACCTTGATGAAATGATGAATAAAAAGATAGAAAAAATTGGCAGTGAAAAATTTAACAACATGAATGTAGTTAAGTATAAAGTACTGGAACCTGAAAAGAACGTAAAAAATAATTTTATCTTTGTAAAAGATAACCTTATAGTTGGTTCTGAAGTAACATATACTGATAAGAGCAAAACTAATAAAATGGAAATATACTATAAAGACCTGAAAAAAGGTGTAAAAGACAATGTATTTAATATTCCTAAAAATTATAAAAAATATTCAAGTCCGCAGGCTATGATGCAGGACGTAATGCAAAAAGGTAGAAAATAATTAGAATTTTTTATTTATAATTTATAAAAAGGGAAGGGTTTTTTACTTCCCTTCCCATTTTATCTGTCTATATGCTTCATAGGTAACAATTGCTACTGAATTAGAAAGATTAAGCGATCTGGTTTTGCCTCTCATAGGGATTTTTAGGCTGTTTTGTTTGTTTTCTTCGAGTAGATTTTCGGGTAATCCCTTTGTTTCTTTTCCAAAAACTAAGAAATCACCTTTTTTAAAATTTGCTTCGTAATAAATTTTTTCTACCTTTTTTGAGAAATAGTAGAATGTGGAATCAGTAAACTCATCCTGAAGTTCTTCAAGTGAGGAGTACCTATAATATTTTAAATGATTCCAGTAATCAAGCCCTGCTCTTTTGAGGTATTTATTTTTTAGACTGAATCCAAGTTTGCCTACAAGAAAGAGGGATATATCAAGTCCCACACATAATCTACCAATATTTCCTGTATTTGGAGGGATTTCAGGTTCTACAAGAACTATATTAATAAAGGATTTTTTATTTTTCATATTTATCCTGTTTGAATCCGTCCTTAATAATTTTATCCATTAGCTGTTTAAAGTTAATATTTTTTGCATTAAAAGCCATTGGTACAAGGCTGTGTTCGGTCATTCCCGGGATTGTATTAACCTCTAGAAAGTAATATTCACTACTTTCTTTATTATAGAGAAAATCGAATCTCACAGCACCTGAAAGGTCCATCTTTTTATATAAAAGTAATGCATCATTATTCACTTTTTTTCTGATTTTTTCATCAATTTTAGCGGGACATTCGTATTCGGACTGCCCGTCGCCATATTTCCTTTTATAATCATAAAATCCTGTACTCGGGATAATTTTTACAATGGGATAGGTTTTGCCATTCATTACTGTGAGTGTCATTTCTTCCCCTTCTATATATTTTTCAATAATTAGTTTTGAACTATACTTAAATCCCTTTTCAATTGCCTTTTTTAGCTGATTTTTCTTTTTTACTATTGTAATTCCGATTGTTGATCCTCCTGAGATAGGTTTAACAATGACTGGAAGTTTTAATCTATTTTTTATCTTCTCCAATTCATAATTTTTTTCAATAAATATAGCTTTAGGTGTAGGTATCTCAAAATATTCCATTAAATACTTGCTAATTTCCTTATTCATACCTAGATAGGAAGGCCCCATATTGGTACCTGTATAAGGAATATCGCACATATCAAGAAGAGCCTGTATATGTCCATCTTCTCCATAATTACCATGAAGCATTACAATTATAAATTCTATATCTTTTTTATTTAAGATATTTAAAATATCCTGTACAAGTTTAATATCCCAGCCAAGAGAAGGCTTTTTTTCCTGTTCTTCAATATCGGTAAATACTTCCCCTCTTCCTGTATCGATTAATACCGGATTATAAGACTTTTTAAGAGCATTATATACATTCATTGTACTTTCAAATGAAACAGCTCTTTCCGAAGAGTTTCCCCCGCATAGTATACCTATATTCATAAAAACCACCTCTCAAAAATTATAACAAAATTAGAATAATAATAAAAGAATTAAAATTGGTTAATTCCGTTTTAATAATTAGTTGTTCGTGTTAGTGAAAAATCTCTACCGCGATTTTTTGATTAACGGAAGCTATTAAAATCATATAGTGATTTAAAAATTGAAAATGCAAATGGCTAATGACTGATTTAAAAAATCGCTACCGCAATTTTACTAACAGAGGGTAATCATTAGAAATTCTACCATGTGACGCGTAACGCGTGCCGAAAAAAATATCACTATTTTTTTTAGATTATGACTAATAATTATGATAATTTTCATATCGAACAACGAATTACTAACTACTAATAACGAAAATTTC
>CAZMFS010000198.1:0-4501 GCA_964565585.1 uncultured bacterium | reverse complement strand
CCTCTTTTAGGTTTTTACCGGAAATATCTTCCATACTTATCAGGTAGTATTTTGGAGGAACAAAACGGTTATCAACAGACCATATTTCAGTAAAATCATATACCCTAACAATGTTAGGATGCCTTAATTGTTTTAAAACATTATATTCATTTTTAAAATTATCCAACGATGGAGTTTCGGAAGAATCAAGATTTATAACCTTAAGAATTAGGTCTTCTTCCTGGGTATGATCCCTTGCCTTGTAGATAATACCCATTGCACCTTCATCAATTTTTTCATAAATTTCATATCTATTATTTATATACTCCATATTATTTTTATTATACAACAAAAAGAGGTTGAATTCAACAATATTGCATATAACAAGAAAATGTTTCATGTGAAACATTTTCATATAAAAAAATTAAAAAAATTTTTGTAACAGAGGCAAAAATCGATTGAAAAAATATAACAGAGGTGGTAATATCGTTTATACAATGTTTCACGTGAAACATTTCTAAAAAAAAGGTGGTGATTATGGGGAAAATAGTTTCAATTGTTAATCAAAAAGGAGGAGTTGGCAAGACAACAACGGCTGTAAATATGGCAGCGTGTCTTGCTGTTAAAAATCAAAAGGTTTTACTAATAGATGTCGATCCACAGGCAAATGCCGTTAGCGGTGTTGGTATAGATAAAGAGTCGATCGATTTATCAATTTATGATATTTTAACTAATGATGAAAAAATAGAAGATGTGGTGATCGATACCGGAATAAAAAACTTGAAAATGATTCCGTCAGAGGGTGAACTAAGCGGAGCAAGAATTGAACTTGTCAATGTCCTAAATAGAGAAAGGATTTTAAAGAAAAACATCGAAGAGGCTAGAGAGAGATATGATTATGTAATTATTGATTGTCCTCCTTCTCTTGGAATACTAACAATAAATGCTTTAGTTGCATCGGATTCAATTATTATCCCTATACAGTGCGAGTACTATGCTCTAGAGGGGGTAGCTCAGCTTATGCATACCTTTAATCTTATAAAGGACAATCTCAATGAGGATTTAGAGGTAGAAGGCGTTTTGTTAACAATGTTTGATACGAGGGTGAATCTTGCCCATCAGGTTGAGGAAGATATAAGAAAGTTTTTCAAAGATAAGGTTTATGATACTAAAATTCCAAGAAATGTAAGAGTAAGCGAAGCACCTTCTTTTGGGTTGCCGGTTATCTTTTATGATGTAAAATCCAAAGGAGCAGTATCCTACATGGATTTTGTTGAGGAGGTGTTAGAAAGTGAAGAAAAGGAAAGCGTTAGGTAAGGGGTTAGATGCCTTAATATCATCTGACAAAAAAAACCCTAAAGAAAACGAGTTAAAAAAAGTAAGAATAAAAAATATAGTTCCAAATAAATACCAGCCAAGGAAGAAGTTTGATGAAGAGGAGATTGATGAACTTGCATCTTCAATCGAAGCAAACGGTTTAATTCAACCAATCGTTGTGAGAAAAAAGAAAGAGGATTTGTATGAGATAATTTCAGGAGAAAGGAGATACAGGGCCTTAAAAAAACTGGATGTTAAAAAAGTTCCAGTAATTATAAAACAGATAAAATCTGAAGAACAGATGCTTGTAATGGCAATGATTGAAAATCTTCAAAGGGAAAACTTAAATCCAATTGAAGAATCAATGGGGTTTAAAAAATTAAGAGATGATTATGATCTTGTCCAAAAAGATATAGCAAAAATTGTAGGAAAGAGCAGAACATATATAACAAACTCTCTACGGTTGCTTAAATTGGATGAAAAAACCAAAAAAGAGCTTGAAAATAAAAATATTTCAGCAGGTCATGGGAGAGCACTTCTTGGAATAAATGATATAAAATATAGGCATAAAGTTTTAGAGAAAATAAAAAAAGAAGCTTTAAGTGTTAGGGAGGTTGAAAAAATAGTATCAAATCAAAACAAGATTAAAAAGAAAAAAAAGAAGAAGGAAAAAAAGAGAGATCCTGAAATTGTTGCAATAGAAGATAAACTTCAGGAAAAATTTGGTACAAAAGTTTCTATAAAAAAACAAAAAAAAGGGGGAGCAATAAAAATAAAATTTTATAAAGATAAAGATCTCCAGAGAATTATGGAAATATTGGAGGTTCAGCTTGATTAATTTAAAAAAATGGAAGAATAAATACTCAAAGGTGTTAAAATCAAAAAAATTCTATCTGGATCTAGCTGTTTCAATATTTTTCTTTGTTTTTGTTGCTGGATTTTTTTTTAAAGGATATCTTGCGAATTACCTGAAAACACTTGAACATAATCCCGTCAATGATGAATTATTAAATTTTTTACCAAATATTGATCTTGATCTAATTGCATCCCAGTATATTTTTGTAATAGTTTTAGTATTTGGAGTTTATTCTTTTATTTTTAAACTACAGAAACTTCCCTTTTTTATAAAGGCTGTTACCCTTCTATATGTATCTAAATTTATTATTTTACCTACAACAAACTTAACCTTTCCCGCTGGAGCTATTCATGAGTCTTTTGATAATATATATAACGATCTTTTCTTTTCAGGACATACAGCTTTTCCTGTACTTTTGTATTTTTTTACAAAGGATAAAACACGGTATCTTAAATGGTTTTTTCTATTTTCGGCGGTTTTAGAAGCTATAACTGTCCTTTTAATGAATTTGCACTATACTATTGATGTTTATGCTGCGCCGTTTTTTGCTTTTGGAATATTTCATTTATCAAAGAAGGTTTTTAAAAATAATTATTATGAGTATGATAAACTTATAAAAGAAGATATTAATTATGCTTGAGATAATATTGATTCTTTTAGCAGGAATAGGAGTAGGATTTTTATTAAAAGATTTTAATAAAATTATTTCTATTTCAGAGAATCTTGCAAATATTTCTATATATTTTCTATTGTTTTTTCTGGGAGTTTCTGTTGGAATTAAGGATAAAATTTTTAACAATTTAGAAAGTATCGGATTAACTGCTCTAATCATTACTATTTTTGCAGTTTTGGGCAGCATGCTAGCAGCATTTATTGTATCAAAAATAATTAGAGATAATAAAAATGAAAAATAGCATAGGAATTACAGCTGTATTTGTCTTGGGAATTGTTTTGGGAAGAGCAAGATTACTACCTTCTAACCTTCTAGAAAACGACTATACTTTGTATGCTTTGTATTTTCTTTTGTTTTTCATAGGCATAGTTCTGGGAAGTAACAAAAACACCTTATCTGTTATAAAACAAATAAACTGGAAAATTGTACTGGTGCCAGCAGGAACTATTGTTGGAACATATCTGGGAGTGATCTGTACGGCAATATTTTTGCCGGAGTTGTCAGTTCGAGAAGTTCTTGCTGTAGGATCTGGGTTTGGGTATTATAGTCTATCAAGCATTATTATAACTAACGTTAATGGGAGTTATTTAGGGACAATAGCTCTTATATCTAATTTGCTCAGAGAAATTATCACTCTGTTAATGGCACCAATAATTGTAAGAATTTCAGGAAAAATTTCTTTAATTTCATCGGGAGGAGCAACTTCCATGGATTCTACGCTTCCAATAATTATTAAATACTCTGGGGAAAGATACGGGATTATATCAATTTTTAACGGATTAGTTCTGACTATTCTAGTTCCTTTTCTAGTTACTTTCATTTTAAATATATTGTAAAGTTGAAATCTTATTAAATTACAATATACTATAATAAAATATTTATATTAGAGGAGGACTCTATGGACCAAAGAACGAATGAAATTAAATTTAAGGGTAGTTATGTTACCTTATTAGGAAAAAAAACGAGAGTCGGAAGGAAAGCAAAGAACTTTACGGTAATTAATAATGATTTTGAGGAAGTTAAATTTTCTAGTTTTGTTGATAAAACAGTTGTGATTTCTGTTGTTCCATCTGTTGATACTCCTGTTTGTGCAAATCAAACAAAAAGATTTAATGAGGAAGCTGCTAAATTCGAGGATGTAATTATTTTGACAATATCGGTAGATCTTCCTTTTGCATTAAATAGATTTTGCGCTGGAGAGGGAATTGATAATCTAATAACTCTTTCCGATCATAAATATCTGGATTTTGGGAAAAAATATGGATTTGTTATTGAAGAGCTAAGATTGTTAACAAGAGGAGTTTTGATAATTGATAAAAATAATACAATTAGGTATATAGAGTATGTAGAAGAAGTTACTAATTATCCAGATTTTGAAAAGGCGTTAGAAAAATTAAATGAAATAATTAAATAAAGGAGGAAAAATGGCTGATTTAACTACAAAATTTATGGGAATAACAATTAAAAATCCTGTTATTGCTGGAGCAAGCAGTTTAACAGCAGATATAGAAACAATAAAGGAACTTGAAAGGCATAATGCCGGGGCTATTGTAATTAAATCGTTGTTTGAGGAACAAATTCAGCTTGAAAAATATAAATTTGATGAAGAATTACATAAAAATGATGAAAGGTATGCCGAAATGACATCCTTACATCCTCCAATTGAACATGCCGGA